>CAZUXX010000066.1:0-2000 GCA_964624215.1 uncultured Planctomycetaceae bacterium | reverse complement strand
CTGCCGAAGGGAGGGCGTGGCATTCCACGTTCGTTGAAGGAGGAAGCGGGATGCGCCTTGAACCACTGAAAGATGAAGGTCAGCTTCTGCCGCAGTTGCGCGGAATGCTGATCGGCGTGCTCGATACCGAGGAACAGCTCGACGCGGCCGTAGCCGACGTCAATGCCGCAGGGGTGTCGAACTCCGAGATGTTCGTGCTACACGGAGAAGACGGTCTGAACCTGATTGAGCGCTTCCAGGACGACGCAGCCTACTTCAGCGATGGACCGGAGAAGCTGTTCAACCGGGACAAGTCGGTTCTGGCCGAAGGGAAGTACGTCCTCGGGATTGATGCCCGGAACAGAGATCATGCTCGCGAGCTGGCTGATCTGATGCAGCAGCATGGCGGCCATGGCATCGCCTACTTTGGCAAGTTCGTGGATACGCTGTTCAGCTAAGGGATTTGTGCGTGGAGGAGCCGGGCCGGCGGCAGGACATGCTTTTGTCGCTCGACCGTGAAGGTCCAGTCATCGTCACCAGCCCGTGTGCAGGATGACTCCTGCACGCAGGACATCGCGAGCGATGCCCTTGCCGCACAGCGGCTCCGATGAGAGCCGTTGTGCGTGTCTGCTCCGGCGTGGGCCACGAGATGAGCCGCTGTTGCGGAAGGACAACGACGAGATTCGGGTGACGATCAGTCTCCTGACGTCAGGTCGAAGTTGTGCACGTTGTTACCGGAAGTGACCTCGACTTCGAGTTCAGTCTCGTCGTGATATCTGGCAGGGAGCTTTTCCGGTGAGACGGGAGGCTGGCCGTCTTCCCCCGGAACCAGTGTCCGGATGATGACCGTATGCTTTCCCTCGGCCGCACCGGGAACGCCCGGTGAATACTCGAGAGTGTAACGACCCTCCTTGTCGGTCGTGCCGGAGGAGGGGCGTCCCGTTTCCGGCTGAAACATGACCGAGGCATTTTCCAGCGGTTGGCCGTCGAGTGTCACGACGCCGGTGACTGTGGAAATCGGAGGACGTGTGGCATCACCGCCACAACCGACAATTGCAAACAGGGCTCCGAGAAGACACACGCATACTCGACGCGGCATGAGGTCGCTTGTCCTTGCAGTGAGAAAAAACGCAACGCAATGGGGGAGTTGCCCCGTGGCAACTTCCGTCCGTGATGGTTGTTCCCAGCGATAGAACTCAGAAGTTGCCGACAGGCTGACCATCCTGGCGGGACAGCAGACGCTCGTACACGCTGTCGACGTCGCTGCTGTTGCTGTCGCCGTTGCTGCGGAAGTCGATGTTCTCGGAGAGGAACTTGACGACCCCATCGCCCATCACAAACTGGACGCCGCCAGGGTGAAGGCTGTGGAAACTCTCCCGATTCACGTTGGCGTTGGTGCTCTGAGGATTGATCGGACCGCGGCCCCCGGCGAGGATGTCATCTGCGCAGTCAGAATCGAGCCCGATTTGGCATCCCGCCCAGACAGCGGCCCCGTACGTGAGATTCGGTTTCCCCCACGCGACCTCGCCGACCATGAGCGTATTGCTCTGTCCATCGATGATGTCACGGAACTTCACCTTGCTATTTCCCCAGAAACAGCCGCTCAATTGTTGCAGATTTCCACTGTAGAGAGACGCGGCACGGTGGGAGAGTACGGCCTTGTAGTTGGAAGTTGCCCACGGGGCGAAGGAAACACCCGAGCGGACGTCGGGACCGAAGTCGCTCGGACAGCGATAGACATTAATGGGCGTTTTGGCCAGATCCACCACATTCTCCAGCAGTTCGCCCTGGCCGATCCCGAGCTGGTCATAGAGGGGCTTTTGCTCGACCTGGGGGAGAATGAAGGCCGCCCAGCCCCAACTTTCCACCTGTTGTCTGGTGTCGTCGCCCGAGCCGTAGTCCGGGTCGGTCGTTTGCTGAACGACGCCTGGCGGAAGCACGCCGAAACTTCCTTCGTAACTGTGCAGAGCGATGCCGATATTGTGCAGATGGTCCTGGCACTGGCTTTTGCGGGCGGCCTC
>CAZUXX010000065.1:0-10897 GCA_964624215.1 uncultured Planctomycetaceae bacterium | reverse complement strand
AGATTGGCAATTGTCGACTTGTCGTAGGCGAGTGTCTGGACTTCCTCCGAGGCGTGATCGAAGTCGCCGGGGTAGAACATTCCGGTCGGTCCGGAGGAGTGCGAGTGGGTGGCGTGGATCAGCACTGCGTCGGCGGGGATGCCGGTTTCCTGTTCGATTCGCTGGCGGGCGGCTGTAACGAGCCGCCGGCGGATCAGCAGGGCATCGACGGAGACGAGGGCCACGCGTTGATCGCCTTCCCGAAAGACGGCTGCCCGTACCTTGCAGGGATCGTGAAAGACCCGGTGATAAGTCTTGCCGTAGCCGCCGGGGCGTTCCATGCCGATCTCGGGGGAGATGTCGCGTTCGGCAAAGCCGGCCGAGAAGGCTGGCGCGGTGCCGGATGCCTCGTCAGCTGTGGCCGGGATGGTCAGGGCGGCGATGAACAGGACAAGCCACGCGAACCTTTGCATCGTCAATCCTCTGTGCTGTGTGGCGACGGGGGCCTTCCAAACTGCGACCGACAGGACGGGAGTCACCAACGTGAGAACGGGTGAGTGGCCTCGCCGGCTGTTATCGGGACGAGGCGGGTTCGGGAACGGGGGCGAGGTCTTCCTCGATGTGGATCGGTTCGATTCCGGTTCCTTCGTAGCCGGGCATTGGAGTGCCGTCGTCTGCGAGTTTGCCCACGCTCCAGAGCAGTCCGCGGCTGACCAGTCCCAGCCAGATGTCGTTGTTCATGGTCTCGTTGTGGTGACCGATCGAGGTTCCGAAGACGCGGGCGTTGCCGTAGTTGTTGATCCAGATGCAGGTGTGATCCTGTTTGGTGTCTTCGCCGTAGGCCTGGGCGAGTGGCTGGCAGTTGTCCCAGACCTTTTCGATCTTGTAGAGCTCGCCGTTGGGAGTTTTCCAGCGGCTGGGGAAGCCGGTCATGATCGGATGCTCCGGCTGGAGGGAGACGACATCCAGCGGCCGGTGCTTTTCGTGACTGCGGGAGGTGACTCCGATGAGTTCGCGCCAGCTTTCGGCTGCGGGGGAGTTGCGATAGCTGTGCAGCGAGCAGTGGATGAAGACGGCGGGAACGCCCTTGTGGTGCGCGACAATGGACTTCACGAACTGTTCGTCGGTGACGCCTCCGAAGCATTCGTTGTGCACGATGACGTCGTATTTTTTCGCCCACTCATCCTGTTCGTAGACCGAGATTTTGTGATCGCGGGAGGTGCCCCCTTCGTGGACGACGTCCCAGGTGATGTTGACCCGCTGGCTGATGCCCCGGGTGATGATCTGCTTCTGGACGGGATAGTCGTGACAGCAGCCGCCGGTGATGAGCAGTCCCTTGAGGGGGGCGGGTTTGTCGGCGGCGGTGGCCGACGAGATTAGCAGGAGGAGCGAGAGCGAGGCAGCCAGCAGGCGTGACATGGAGCGTTCCTGATCGAGAAATCGAAGTTGGCGTGGTGTTGAACGTTGAGTGCCATGATGACGGTGCGTGCCGCCGGTCGCAACGCGATCGCGGGGCCAGGTCACCGGGATGACAAGGGCTCTGCGGTGCAGCGGGAAGCAATGGAAGCGGACGAACGAGTGTCTCGCCAGCGGTTCGTTGTCACTGAGGGGTGTTCAGAACCTCGACGACGACGGCGCTGGCGTTGTCGCGTCCACATTCGGCGACGGAGGTACGAACGATCTGCTCTGCCAGTGAGACCGGGGCATCGACCGATGTGGGTTGCGCCAGGAGGTCGGCGAGGGCGTGGTCCCAGAGGCCTTCGACGACTCCATCGGTACAGAGGAGCAGCCGGTCTCCCGGCTCGACGTTGATGACATCGAGCTGCGGGCGGACGAACTGGTTGCCGGAGCCGAGCGACTGCGAGAGGACGTTCTTTCTGGGGTGGGTTCGCCACTGTCGTTCGTTGAGCTGTCCCTGTCTCCGCAGCCAGCCGACGTGCGTGTGGTCTTCGGTCAGCTGCTGCAGTTCGCCGTCGCGGGTGAGGCGGTAGATGCGGCTGTCGCCGATGTGTCCGAGGAAGAAGCGGCCCTGGATGAACCACACGATGCTGAGTGTGGCGCCCATGTTGTGGCCTTCGTCGTAGCTTTCACTGAGGGTGATCAGTTGCCGATGCGTTCCCTGGAACACCTGATCGAGGCAATCGAGGATATTCGACACCTGCCGCCCGGAAGAGAGGGCGTACCGGCGGGGCAGCAGGCGGGTGATGTTGTCGAGTGCGCAGCGACTGGCGAACTCGCCGGAGAGTTCGCCCCCCATCCCGTCGCTGACGGCGAAGACAAAGTCGAATCCTTCGACAGAGACTTCGCCCCGTTTGGGCAGGTAGGTGAACTCCTGCGGATTAAAGGCGATGGCGAGGAAGCGGTCTTCGTTGTTGGGCCGGATGCGTCCCCGGTCGGTGATGCCGGACCAGCGGATCCGGGTGATGTCCGCGTCGGTATCGTCGGCGGGAGATGCTTCGCCGGAGGTGGCGGGGAGTTCGTCGAGGATCTCGGCGAATTCGAAGTCGATGACGCAGAAGCGACCGGCGCGGGGGTCGTAGGTGACGTTCCGGTCGTAGGGATCGTCGTGCCGGACACCGTACGTTTCGAGTTCGGCAAAGAGTTCTTTGAGGCGCTCTTCGCTGATCTGCTCGACGCGTGAGCCACAGTTGGTGGTGACGAGTTCGAGTTCGTCGCGGTTGTAGTCGAGGACGCGGGGGACGAAGTCGCAGCCACGTTTTTCGAGATACTGCAGGACGCGCAGTTCGTTCTCGAACCGTTCTCGCGCGTTGGTGGCGCGAAATTTTTTGTGGACGGTTCCGTCGTATCCGATCCGGACGAGTGCCCGGGCAGTGTCTTTCGCTTCGCGCACCAATCCACCTGTGTCTTCGTGAGAGGAAGGGGAACCTGACCCGGGGGAGTGTGAATCGGTCGGTTGGTCGGGGTTCGCCGTCCTGCAGTGGTCAATCGACTTCACAATAGTTGACGACCCGGCGACTGTCGTCGAATCTGCAGTGGAAAAACCATCCGGACCCCCGCCCTGCCCCGTTTGCCTTCATGAGATCAGAGCCCTGGACCGCACCGAACTGGATCCATCGTACGCAGGTGTTGCTCGACTCGTACCACCGCTGGACGGGACACCAGCTGATTGAGCGTGCGGGGAGTGCGACGGAGCAGTCGCGGGCGCTGTTTGACGCTCCGTTTGTCGTGGTGGCGCACGGGACCGAGGCGGATCCGATTCTGAATTATGCCAACCGGACGGCTCTGGATCTGTGGGAGACGGATCTGGAGACGCTGTTGAAGCTGCCGTCGCGGCTGACAGCCGAACCGATGCATCGTGATGAGCGTGCAGCGATGTTGCGGCGGACGAGTGAGGCGGGGTTCATTGACGATTACTGGGGCATCCGGATTTCGACGACCGGTCGGCGGTTCCGGATCGAGAAGGCGATCGTGTGGAACCTCGTCGATGCTGAGGGTCAACCGGCTGGCCAGGCGGCCACATTTTCGGAGTGGGAACACCTGAGCTGACGGGTCGGTTGCGGACGGCCTGCGGGCGCGGCGTTACTCGCCGATGACCTTGACCAGCACGCGTTTGGGGCGGCGGCCGTCGAACTCGCCGTAAAAAATCTGCTCCCAGGGTCCGAAGTCGAGCCTGCCGTTGGTGATGGCGACGACGACTTCGCGGCCCATGATCTGCCGCTTCATGTGGGCGTCGGCGTTGTCCTCGCCGGTGCGATGGTGGGCGTAGCGCTGGGGCGAGGCGTCAAAGGGGGCGAGGTCTTCGAGCCAGCGCTTGTAATCCTGATGGAGCCCCGGCTCATCGTCGTTGATGAAGACGGAGGCGGTGATGTGCATTGCGTTTACGAGGACGAGGCCCTCCTGGACGCCGCTGGCCCGCACGATGGCTTCGACCTTCGGTGTGATGTTTTCGAAGGCCATGCGTTCGGGGAGAGTGAACGTGAGGTATTCGGTGTGTGATTTCATCGGGACCGGGCGACAGTCTTTTCAACAGGAGGATCGGGGGTCGGGACGAGTGGCCGCGTCCTCCGCCGGACGATCTGCGCGGCGGCGTCTGGAAGCAATGGCGCGCGGGTCGGGGAGGATGCCGCTGGTCACTGGACCATGGTGCTGGTGGTGCACCAGTGTGCGAAGCGCGTACGAGGGCTGCAATGCTGCGGTGACTCGAGCGGACACATCCCGAAAGTTCGTCGGACGTGTCAGCTGCGTCCGCGAACGAGGATGGACGAATCGGTCGGCTGGTCGAGGCCGCTCAGGTAGAGGACGCTGGAGCCTTCGGTGACGCCCATATCGAGGAGCGAGTGGGCGGCGCGGAGGACATCACGGCGGCTGACCTGTCCGATGAGCCGGCCCTCTTCGAGCACGGGCAGGCGACGGTAGAGGGTGCCGAGGAAGGTTTGCGCGATTGTCAGCAGATCGGTTTCGGGGGTGATTGTCTCGTTCTGGCGGTCGATGAACTGGTCGATCTTGTTGGTGGGGGCACCGTCGTAGGCGGCGGCCAACAGCAGGCTGATCGAGCATCGTTCGGAGAACACCCCGACGTACTGCTCGTTCTCGTCGACAACCGGGGCGCCCGAGATGCGGTTTCGCAGGAGGACATCGATGGCTTCGAAGACGTCGATGCCGAGCCGGAGAGTCACCAGCCGGGTGACCATGATATCGCGAGCGACGACGGGGCGCCTGGTCATTGCGAGGGCTCCTGACGAGACGGGAAATCTCAAAGACGGGAAGCCCAGCGTACCCGTGGGAGATGACGAAATCTACAACGATTTCGGAATTCGGGTTTGCAGTGAGGGGGTGGAGGTGCGCCGACGGGGGCCCCGGTTGTTCCGCCGTGTTGCCTTTGGGCAACGTTGAACCTGACGCGTCGGAGGGGATGGTCGCGGTCGGCCGTGGATGGGCGCGATAGATCATTTCAACCGGATCTGTTCCTGGCGGAACTTTCAGACTCAGGATCGTCCCGACGGACTTCATGCCCCAGTTACTCACCCAAGAGCCTCCGGGCCGTGCGAACGATGGTGCCGATGTGTCCCGGTACGTCCTGCGGGAGCGGCGTGTCGATGATCTCGTTGCTGCCGAGGTGGCTGCGTGGCAGCAGCTGAGCGGTCGGTGTGCCGAGCCGAACCCGTTCCAGTCGCCGGAGTTTGTACTGCCGGCCCTACGGTATCTGGAGGATGATGCCGAGGGAGTGCGACTGCTGGCTCTTGAGGATCGTGTGACGGGTGCGTGGCGGGCTGCGGGGGTGTTTCGTGCACTGTCTCCGTCGGTCAGTCGACCGCTGTCGCGACTGCGGAGCTTTTCGACCGTGCATTCGTATCTGGATGTGCCTCTGATCGATGCGGAAGAGTCGACGGAGGTTGCCCGGGCGTGGCTGGCTCATCTGTCGGCCGGGGCGGATTGGAATGGTCTGCGGATTCCTCAACTGGTGATGGACGGGACGCTGGCGAGCCAGTGGCGGGAATCGAGCAGCGATCCGGGCTATTACGTGTTTGACGAAAGCCGCTGGAGCCGGGCCGCGATTGATCTGTCGCGGGTTCGTGCCGAGGAGTTGTTGACCGGTTGTTCGAAGTCGCGGCGGAAGTCGCTGCGCCGGGGGCGGCGGTGGCTGGAGCAGCAGGGAGCCGTGGTGTTCCGGCTGCGGCGGATTGAACCCGGCGAGACAGAGCCGGTTGAGACTTTCCTGCAGCTTGAACATCTGGGCTGGAAAGGGCAGGAAGGGACGTCGCTGTTGTCCGAGCGGCGGCACGCGATGTTCTTCCGTGCGATGTGTGAAGCCCTCGCGGCGAGGGGGGGTGTTGTGTTTGGCGAACTTCTGGTTGATGACCGGGTGATCGCGTCGACGTGCAACCTCGTCAGCGGGCATGTGCTGTTTGCGTTCAAGATCGGCTGGGACCCGCAGTATGCCGAGGCGAGTCCCGGGCTGTTGTCAGAGCTGTTTCTGGCCGAGTCGATTGCGGAGGAGATGCCGCAGGTGACACTTCTGGACAGTTGTTCGTCGCAGGGGTCCCATCTGGAAGGACTGTGGCCGCACCAGATTGCGATGGGGAGTGTGATTTGCGTCTGGTCGCGGGCGGCGTCGCTGCTGACGAGTCTGCGAGAGCATGCCCGCTACTGGAAGCGAGCAGTTCTGAACGCGGCCCGGTCGGTGTCGGCCGAATGCTGAGAGCGGACCGCGAGCGGAACGGTCGCTGGCGGGGGTGACCGGACGGCGGAGGCTGCGGGTGATCACCGGAACCAGTCGCGTCTGCTATTTGTGCAGGATGAGCTTGTCTGATCTAGTGAGTCGGAGCCGGTAGAGCTCGTCGTGGTGTCGGATCAGGATTTCGCGATGTCCGCGGAGGATCTCAGTGGAATCGAGGATGCGCAGGTTGGGATCGGCCGGTGTTGCGGGTGTCTGGTGCGGTCGATCGTTGAGTGGGCTCTGATCGTCAGACACGGTGAGACCATCACTGGGTGAGCATCCGGGGCGAGGGGGCAGGCTATCTGAAATTGAGACTCAGTGTCAATGGCCTGTTGTCGTCTTGAAAATCCGGTGTTGTTGAGCATCCTCCCGTGAATCGGGGTGCCCTTGCAGAGACTGTGTCCCGGCGAGTGCTGTTTTAGGTTGGCGAACGAGTCCACGAGTCGGGCCCGCACTGCCGGCTGACGCTTACATCGGGAGATGAAGCCATGCGCACCAGAACCCTGGGGCGAACCGGACTGGAAGTGACGCAACTTGGTTATGGGAGCATGGGAATGCGCGGGCCGCGGACCTGGGGGCGGCGGGTTGTCAGCGATGAGGATGCGGAGCGGTTTCTGAATCTGGTGCTGGACTCGGGAATCAACCTGATTGATACGGCTCCGGATTACGGAGTGAGTGAGGAGCGGATCGGCCGGTACCTGGGGTCGCGGCGGAGCGAGTTCATTCTGGCGACGAAGTGCGGCTGTTCTCCGGTTCAGCATGACGACTTTCTCGAGGTGCGGCACATCTGGTCCCGCGATGTCGTGCTCAGGAACGTCGAGACGAGTCTCGAACGGCTGCAGACCGACGTGATCGACATTCTGCAGTTTCACGGGGGCGATGCGGAGACGTTACAACAGGCGGGGCTGATCGAGGTGCTCGAAGGCCTGCGGGACGAGGGGACGATTCGCTTTCTCGGGGTGTCCAGTTCGTTGCCGGACCTTCCCGGGCTGATTGATCTGAAGGTGTTCGATACGTTCCAGATTCCGTATTCGTGTCTTGCTCCGGAGCATGAGGAGTGGATCACGAAGGCGGCCGAGACAGGTGCGGGGATCATCATTCGCGGCGGGATCGCTCACGGTGGCCCGGATGCCGAGATTCAGCGTCCGGCGCTCAACGACGTGTGGACGCGGGCCGGGCTGGATGACGTCCTTCCCGAGGGGATGTCCCGGGCCGAGCTGATCCTGCGGTACACGCTGTCGCATCCGGATTGCCACACGACGATTGTCGGGACCTGCAACCGGGATCATCTGGAAGAGAATCTGGCGGCTGCGGCGGCAGGACCGCTGGATGGTGCCTTGCTGGAGGAGATTCGCGGGCGTGTTGCCGCGGTGGTGGCGGAGTAGCCGGCGTTTCCCATTGGCGGTCGCCTGGGCGGGTGAACCGGCGACTGAGCGCCGCTGACGCCCGTGCGGCATCGCGGGCATTCGTCGACTGAGTGCCCCCGGGCCCGCTGACAGATCTATTCGTCGTCTCGCAAAGGGTCGGGGAGCGGTGGTGCTGGCGGACGGTCGGGGTGCTGCGGTCTTTCGCCGGGGGCCTCCTGTGCCGAGGGAGACGGAGAGGTGCCGGGTGGCGGATCGAGCACGAAGTTGATGTTTTCTCCCGAGAGGAGTGTCAGGTAGATAGCGACGAGTGGTCGCAGCGGGGTGCCGGGGCTTTCCTCAAGGATCTGTTGAAGGACGGTCCGGGCGGTGGCATTCTGCCCCTGTTCGAGGTGGCACATGGCGATTTGCCACTGGGCGATTTCCCAGCCGGGCAGCCATTCGTTCGCCCCTTCGCGAGCGGTGATCGTCTGGAAGATGGGCCAGGCGTCTTGTTGCGGTCCGAGGGTGGACTGCAGCGGCAGGGACGAGAGGTAGGTGTCGACGATCGCCTGGAGCCGGGCATCGGCGAGCTCGGCGGCGTGCTCGATGGCCCGATCGTACAGGTCGGCGGCGAGATTGGCGTCGACGGCCCAGGGGAGGAGGCGGACCCGGCCTGCGGGTTCGGTGTTCCGGAGTTGGGCTTCGGCCCTCTGAAAGGCCTCTTCGGTACGGCCGGTCAGCAGGAGGAGGCGCGTGTATTCGATGGCCAGCTCGGGGCTTTCGGTCGCGATGGTGAGGTCGCTTTCGATCAGCTCGAGGGCGCGGAGGGGACAACCGACCTGCAGGGCGGTCGCGACGGCCGATTCGAGGCCGATTTCGAGGGCCTGCTCGATCAGCTCGTGGGACTTCTGGAGGTTGGATTCGATTTCTTCCTTGAGCCGCTTGGCCATCTGCTGGCGGGCGGAAAAGTTTCGATCGCTGCGGTCAAGGAGTGTGAGTGCGCCGGTGAGGGCGGCAACGCGGTTGAGATGATGCAGGGCGAGGTCGTAGTCGTTGTGGGCGAGATAGAGCGGATAGAGTCCGGCGTGCGGCTGGGGATTCAGGGGATTGACCACAATCGCGTGGTGATACGCGAAGATGGCCTGGAGGAAGCGCTGATCGGCGGCGCGGCGAGAGAGCCGGTCGTGTCCGAAGGTGGTTTCGGCTCCCCAGAGACGGGAATACGCTTCGGCGAGAAGGAGGAAGCCTTCTTCGTGCTGCGGATGCTCGGCGAGTCCGCGGCGCGCGAGTCGGACGACCTGCATGTTGTAGGCGAGGGACTCCGGGAGAGAGCGCTGCGCGAGTTCCTGCCGGCGGGCGAGATGGCGTGCGAGAAGTATGTCGTTCGAGACCTCGGGGCGCGGGAGCAGCAGTCTGGCGTCGTAGAACGTGGGGGGAGCGGGAAACATTCCGCGGGTGACGGGGACGCCGTCGGTGTCGGGTGTGAAGGTCTGTTCGACGATCGAAGGAGACGCGTTCTTCTGCAGGAACCTCACGAGTTCCGGTGAGAGGGGGCGGTCGGGGTCGGTGCGGTAGAGGACCGCGGCTTGTCCGTTGCGGCCGGCTTCGCGCCAGAAGTGCGAGATGGAGTCCTGTCCGGCGATAGCCTGTGTCGACAGGTTTACCCACAGGGCGAACCCGCGGGCGGTTGTCAGCGGGAGAACGACATGGGTGATCTCGTACTGATCCAGCACTGATTGCCATGTGTCGGCCCATTCGAGAACTTCGCTGCGGGTGGTGAGGTTCTCGTCGGGGCTTTGCATCTGCTTCGCCAGATCGTCCTGCAGTTTGAGCAGATCGGTGTTGCCGGGGGCGGCGAAGAGTTCGAGCCGGCTGTCGGTGAAGGAACGGCGGCCGAGCCAGACCAGGAGGTCCCCCTGCCGGGGAGTCAGGTGCCAGGGGTGATCGTCGAGTTCGTCGTAGGGGACCTTCCCGAGGAGTTCGCGGTAACCGCGGACTTCGGCGGCGAGTTCGGGGCTGAGCCCGATGCCGACGCGACGGGCGGCAGGTCCGGCGAGGCGACCACTGACGTGCCAGAACGCGGCGAGGAAGATTGCGAAGACGGTGAGTGCGCGTCCCACACGGCCGATGACGAGTTCCTTCTGGCTGGCCGAGTATTCCTGGCGCCAGTTGTCCTGGTACCACATCTGCCCGTTCAGCGCGGCGATGACCGCATTCACCACGGATGCGAGGAAGAAGTCGATGCCGGCGAACGTGCCGAACCAGTTGACGAACAGGAACAGAATCACGTGTGAGAGTTCGATTCGCCTCCAGTTGAAGAGAAGGGAAACGGCCGCGAGCAGGGCCAGGACAGTTCCGAGGAGGACCGGGACCGAGAGCGATTCCCTGCTCCAGTTCTTGTCGCTGAAGACGGGCCGCCAGAGTTCGGGGAGTTCGACGGCGAGGGAGCCACCGTACTCACGCATCAGCGGATAGTGGAGCTTGACCAGATCGACGGGGGCGCGGATGGCTTCGAGCGGGAAGGGGCTGATGAAGCCGGCTGCGAGCGCGACGAACAGGGGGGCCAGCGTGCGACGCAGATCGGGGCCCTTCTGCGAGAGGAAGGCGCCGACGATCGTGGCGGCGACGATGCAGAGTCCGAGGAAGGCGCGGGGATCGCAGTTCACCCAGATCAGCAGGAGCGGGGCGAGTCCCCACAATGCGCGGGAGTGCCCGGGGTTCTGACGCCAACGGTCGATGAGCACGAGGGTGAGGGCCAGTCCGAGCAGTGTGAAGAGGGCCGGTCCGGCGGTGAGAAGGGGGAAGATGGCGATGGCGGCGAGGGCGTGACAGATGCTGCTCCACCAGGTGGGGAGGCCGGGGATGCTGATGCGGCTGAGCAGCCAGAGTGTCAGGCCCCCGATGATCCCGGCGAGGATGGAGAGGGCCCCGACGCCGCCGACAGCGTGGACGGCATAGAGGAGCAGGTCTCCCAGCCACTCGCGGTGGATCCATTCGCGGTCGGTGGCGGAGTAGGAAAGGGAATCTTCGCCGGTGGGGAGGAGACCGCTGGAGGCGAGCTGCTCTCCGGCGCGGATGCGGAGGAGAACCTGGCTTGAACTGATTTGTGTCCACCCGAGGAGCACGCCGAGGAGGATAACGGCCCAGCGGATGACGAAGTCTCCGCGGATGGCTTCTTCCTCGACGTATTCGGGAGTGAGTTCGAAGATTTCCGGGAGGTCGTCCGGTGGGGTTTGGTCAGGGGCGTCCGGTGTTCCGGTGAGCGGCTCTTCGCGGGGATCGTCGGGTGAGGCTGGCGATGCGTTCACAATCGAGACGTCAGGTCGAGGACAGCAAGAAATCACGAAGATCCCGAACGGGACAGGCGGGCTGGAGGATCGCCTCCCGGTGCTCT
>CAZUXX010000064.1:8434-10938 GCA_964624215.1 uncultured Planctomycetaceae bacterium | reverse complement strand
CATCTCCCGGACAGAATTTCACGAGAAATGACGATGGCTTCCCCGAACCGAGTGTCCCTTTCCCGTCGTGACTGCCTGGTGACCGGAGCAGCGGCAATGGGGGCGGCCCTGCTGCCCCGTGCAAGTCACGCAGCAGCGGAATCCGTTCGCAACAATCCGTTCCGCTACTGCCTGAACACCAGCACGATTCGCAAGCAGGCACTGCCACTGGAAGAGGAAATCGACCTTGTGGCGCGAGTGGGGTATCAGGGGATTGAGCCGTGGATTAACAAGATTCAGCAGTATCAGGAACAGGGAGGCTCCCTCAGCGATCTCCGCAAACGGATCGCCGACCACGGCCTGACGGTCGAAAGCGCCATCGGCTTTCCGACGTGGTGCGTCGACGATGACGCTCAGCGCAAGGCGGGGCTGGAAACCTTTCGTCGCGATGCCGACCTCGTCCGCCAGCTCGGTGGAACCCGGATCGCCGCGCCGCCGGTCGGAGCACATCAAAAGGAGGCCGCAAAGCTGGATCTGCTCGCAGTCGCCGAACGCTACGCGCGGCTGCTGGACATCGGTCGGGAAATCGGCGTTACGCCGATGGTCGAGATCTGGGGACCGTCGACCAATCTTTCACGGCTGGGAGAAGCGGTATTCGTCGCGATCGAGAGTGGACACCCCGACGCCTGCCTGCTGCCGGACATTTACCACATCTACCGCGGTGGCTCGAATCCCCTGAGCCTGTCGCTGGTAGCCGGTTCGTCCATCCCGGTGTTCCACGTCAATGACTACCCGGCCAAGCCGCCGCGTCAGGAACTGACCGATGCAGATCGTGTCCACGTCGGTGACGGAGTCGCTCCGGCAGGCGAGATTTTTCGTCTGCTGGCAGACAACGGCTGCACGGCCGCGTTGTCTCTTGAACTGTTCAATCGCACGTACTGGGAGCAGGATCCCGAACAGGTGCTGCGCGAGGGTCTCCAAAAACTGAAGTCGACCGTGGAAGCGGCCCTCGCCCGGACGTGAAGCGGGGCTTTCCGGCAGCCAACGGGTAATGGACCTCCACAGGCGGCCTGTCGTGGCGCGGTCCGGCGGGATGACGTGCCCCTCACGTTTGCAGCGTGCCAATCACTGACGTCACGCTCGGCAACTGCATGTCCTCCAGGGTGGCGGCCAGTTCGTCGACGAGGCGTCCGGCGAGGCCCGGCTTGTAGAAGTTGGCAGTGCCGATCTGAACGGCGGTTGCGCCGGCCACCAGGAACTCCATCACGTCGTCCAGACTGGCGATGCCGCCAATCCCGATGATCGGAATATCAACCCGCCTGGCAACCTGATAAACGCATCGCAGCGCCATCGGCTTGATCGCGGGCCCGCTCAGGCCGCCAAGAATGTTGCCCAGCACCGGACGTCGTCGTCTCCAGTCGATGGCCATTCCCTGAAAGGTGTTGACCAGAGAGACAGCGTCGGCGCCGCCGGCACGAGCCGCCTCGGCGATCGGGATGATATCCGTCACATTCGGCGTCAGCTTGGCGATGACCGGCAACGGACACACGTTGCGTACGCCGGCCACGACAGCATGAGTGAGGTCGGGATTCGTCCCCATGTCGACCCCGCCGGTGACGTTGGGACAGCTGATGTTGAGTTCGATCGCGGCAAGCCCCGGGAATTGCGCGAGTCGCTCCGCCATCATCACAAACTCATCGACGTTCTTCCCGGCGATATTGGCGATGATGCTCGTCCCGAGTTGGGTCAGGTTGCCCAGATGCTTCTCGATGAAGGCATCCAGCCCGTCGTTGTCCAGTCCGATGGAGTTGAGCATCCCCGCAGCGGTCTCAACCGTGCGGGGAGGTGGATTCCCGACGCGCGGCAGCGGGGTGATTGTCTTGGGGATAATTCCCCCCAGCTTGCGGAAGTCGACATACGCTGCCATCTCCCGCGCGTAGCCGAACGTCCCTGACGCGACCAGGATCGGGTTGGCGAGGGTCAGCCGGCCGAGTTGAACAATCAGATCGGGCATCAGCAGCAGAACTTTCAGCCTGAGACAATAGAGGGACGCCGCTCATGCCATGCCGTCTCGCGTTCGTACATCCGTGCGGCGCGCAGCAGCCGTTCCTCCTCGAAGGGGGGAGCCAGCAGTTGCAGGCCGATCGGCAATCCGTCGTCGGAGAAGCCGCACGGCAACGACACTCCCGGCAGCCCCGCAAGATTGGCTCCGATGGTATAGATATCGTTGAGGTACATCGCGAGCGGATCGTCGACCAGTTCGCCGATTTTGAAGGCCACATTTGGCGTCACAGGAGAGGCAATGACATCGACCTGACCAAAGGCGGCATCGAAATCATCACGGATCAGACGCCGCACCTTCAGGGCCTGATTGTAATAGGCATCGTAGTACCCTGAGGAAAGGGCGTAGGTACCGAGCATAATCCGCCGCTTCACTTCATCGCCGAAGCCCGCCCCGCGCGTTGCCGCGTACATATCGACCATGTCGCTGAACTCGTCGGCCCGCAGCCCGTAATGGACGCCGT
>CAZUXX010000064.1:7855-8424 GCA_964624215.1 uncultured Planctomycetaceae bacterium | reverse complement strand
GCAGAGATGGCCGCGAGCCAGGTTGCTCGACGCTTCCGACGGGGCAACGATGTAGTACACGGCGACCGAATGCTGCGAGTTCGGCAGCGAAATCTCGACGACGTCCGCACCCAGTGTGCGATAGACATCGATCGCCGCGCGAAATGCGGACTCGACCTGATCGCTGAGCCCCTCGGTGAAATGCTCGCGAACGATTCCCACGCGCAACCCTTCGAGTGGCTGTTCGAGCGAATCGAGATAACGCGGCACGGGCTTGTTGATGCTGGTCGCGTCGCGGGAATCGTGCCCGGCCAGTACTTCAAGCAGAAGGGCCGCCCCGGCGACATCCCTGGAGAGGGGACCGATCTGATCCAGTGAACTGGCGAACGCCACGAGTCCATACCGCGAGACGCGTCCGTAGGTCGGCTTCAGCCCGACGACGCCACAGAAAGCAGCCGGCTGGCGGATCGAGCCGCCTGTGTCTGATCCGATCGCGAGCGGCACCTGGTGTGCAGCCACGCAGGCTGCGGAACCGCCACTCGACCCGCCCGGTGTCCGCTCCACGTCCCAGGGATTGTACGTCGGACCGA
>CAZUXX010000064.1:6223-7845 GCA_964624215.1 uncultured Planctomycetaceae bacterium | reverse complement strand
GGAACCCATCGCGAACTCGTCCAGGTTTGGGCGGCCGATCAGCACCGCGTCTTCGGTCCGCACCTGCCGACCGACGTGCGCATCGTACGGCGAAACAAACGACTCGAGCATTTTCGATGCACAGGTCGTTTTGTGTCCGCTAACACAGAGATTGTCTTTCAGGGCGATGGGAAGTCCCGCCAGCCGTCCCACGGGCTGCCCGGCCGCGCGACGACGATCGATCTCCTCGGCATGCTCACGGGCCTCGTCACCGAAGACTTCGAGAAACGCGTGAATGCTCGAATCGGTCTTCTCGATCTGCTGCAGACAGGTCTCGACCAGCGACAGCGCGGTCCGTTCGCCGGACTCCAGCTGCCGGAGCATTTCGACCGTTGAGGAATCGGGCACACTCATGAGGATGACTGGTTCAGAACGTCACTGGGAAAGAGGCTTGAAATCGGGCAGCAATTCGCGGAGACCGGGGGAGGGTGCGAATCGAGCCTCGTTGCTGCTGCCACGGTTGTGGCCACCGCGATCGATCGTGAGAAGTACCCACTTCTCACGAGGCCCTGTGAGGGCGGGGCGATCCACATTCGATCGGCAGGCAGGGATTACGACTGCTCCAGAATCGAGGGAACCAGAAAGTACTTCCCGTCGCTTCCCGGCGCATTCGAGAGAGCTGCTTCGCGGGGGAGCGACTCCTGCTGGACGTCCGGTCGAAACACGTTGGCGACTTCCACGGCGTGAACCAGCGGCTGGACTCCGGTCGTGTCGACCTGCGAGAGTTGATCGACGTAGCCCAGCACGTCACCCAGCTGACGGGCAAACATCTCGACCTCGTCGTCGGTCAACTTCAGCCGCGCCAGGCGGGCGACCTTGCGGACATCTTCGGTAGAAAGCTCTCGACTCATCAGCGATTGTCTCCCCCGCGCGAAGCGGACCGCTCGCCCCGTCTGCTGCGATAAGCGACGGCCGCAGCTACGGCAGCTCCCGTGGCCAGCAGCACCGGGATCACGTGCAAGGGCTCCACGAAGTAATGCGTTGCGCTCTCGGGAGGGGTGGTTCCGTGACCGGGGTGGGCGGAGGCAATCGCGCCGCAGCCACAGACAAGAGTCGCCGCGAGAATGCGAACAGAACGATGGAATGTCGACACGGACGGAGGTCCAGAGGAAACGATCGAAAGACGGACTCACGCAGTGTAGCCATTTTGGAGGCCGTTTCGAGTTTCCGAAGTACGGGCATCCCTCCGGTGGCATTCACGTGACGCACTTGCTGGCCAAGCATCGGGCGCGTCCGATAAGTTGCTCGTGATGAGGGCCGCCTGCCGCGGTTCCCCGGCCCCGACTCCCTACGGCTTCCCGAGGCGAAGACCATGCGATTACTCGTGCTGCTGGCTTGTATTCTGACGGTGACGGTAACGGCTCGTGCAGAGGAACTGCAGACGCTGCGTGATGTCCCGTACGGTCCGCATCCGCGAAACGTCCTCGACTTCTACCCGGCAAAATCAGACACGCCGACTCCCGTCGTCCTGTACATCCACGGGGGCGGCTGGCGGCGTGGCGACAAGAAGACCAATCCCAAACCGTTTCTCGATCGCGGGATCTCCGTGGTGGCAATCAACTACCGCTTTGTGCAGAACGGAG
>CAZUXX010000064.1:4065-6213 GCA_964624215.1 uncultured Planctomycetaceae bacterium | reverse complement strand
CCGATGCCGCCAGGGCGCTGCAGTTTGTTCGATCGAAGGCGGAAGAATGGAATCTCGATAAAACCAAAATCGGGGCGACCGGCGGATCAGCCGGTGCCTGCACCTCGCTGTGGCTGGCATTTCATGACGATCTCGCCGACCCCGACAGTGACGACCCCGTCGCTCGCGAGTCGACGCGGCTGACCTGTGCGGCCGTCAACGGGGCGCAGGTCTCACTCGACCCGAAAGAACTGCGGGAGTGGATGCCCAACTACCGCTACGGTGCCCACGCATTTGGACTGCAGGACTTTCCGACCCTGTTCGAGAAGCGGGAGGAGGTCCTTCCGTGGATCCGCGAGTACTCGCCGATCGAACATGTCTCCGGGGATGATCCTCCGATCGCTCTGTTCTACACCGGCGAGGTACCCGTTGTGGGATCGTCCCCCAAAGATCCGACTCATTCAGGAATCATGGGGGTCAAGCTGGCCGAACGGCTCAAGGAGGCCGGTGTTGATGTCGTGCTGGTCCATCCGGGAGTTGAGACTCCGGAGTATCCGAATTCAACGGCTTACCTGATTGACCGGCTCGCCCCGCAGTAGACTCCGTGCGAGATCTTCACGTGGGCCTGCGACGTCAATTGCCACTCGAGGCCAGGGCGGCCTTCCACGAATCGGGCACGTCGGGATGCGTCTCGACGAGGAGCTCGACAATGGCCGTCCGGTCCTCGGAGGAGAGGTGCGAGTACTTCTTGGGCTCGTCGTCTGCGGTGAGGACGCGCCAGAGTTTGTCCCAGACATACTCTCTCATCTCCTCCGGCAGCGAACAAAACGCTTCGGAATAAATGAGGTAGCTGCACGGGTACGTGAACAGTCGCCGCTCGAGATCGAGATCCCGCAGTGAGCGACCACGGGAATCGAACGGGCCGAGTTCCTCAAACAGTTCCTGATATCCCGACGTGCCGACGAGGGGGGCCGTCAGCTCCGTCTCGTTGACCAGCAGCAAAGCCTCAACCAGATCGTCTCCCGCGCTGGCGATGCGACGCCCGGTGCTTTCGAGGCGGTTGTCCTCCGGCTCACCCAAGGCCCGGTTCAGTTCGGCTTCGTAAAACAGTGCCTGCCGGGCCGCAAAATTGGCCTTCGTGATCCGGTTGTGAACCAGCGTCTGATGCTCGAACACCATCAGCGCGATCAGATCGCTGTGAGGCGTCATGTAGTCGGAGGCGTCGACACGCGAATCGAGCGTCACGACGTTCACCCCGTCTTCGTTCTTGAAGTCTCGGGGAACATCGCGTCCGTTGATGATCACGTTCCCCAGATGGCTCTGTTCTCCGTGGGTTCCGGTGACATACCAGCCTCCCCAACGATTCTTCAGCGGTGTGGTGTGATCAACCGTAAAGCTGCCGGCCGAGAAGAGCGGCTGCCCGCCCCGGTTGACGAACATCGAGCGCACGAGGTGCCCCGGTACACTGTCGGTTCTCGAGGAGCTGTGACAGATCAGACAACTGTCGGTCTGCTGATCGAAGCGGGCCGTCCGCGACTGCTGCTCCAGTGTGTAGAAAGCCGTCCCGATCTTGGGATCCGCTACCGAGATCTCGATCACGTCCCCGCGATGGCAGTACCCGATGTAAACATCGTCGTTGAAGTAGAGCGCCCGGGGCGTTCGCGGAGAAATGCGGTGCCGCTGCAGACTCGTCTGCGAGTAGACGAGCATCTGCGATTCGATTGGCACCTGCAGCACGTCCAGCAGTGACGGCAACCACCCCTTCTGTTCGTCGTACTCGAGCGGAGTTTCACCCGCATCGAGACGGTCCTGCAGGCGGGAAATTACGTTTTCCGGCCGCGCGCTCGAGTACAGGATGGGGGCCGATTCGTACGGGTCTGCCGCCCGGCTTCCTGCGACGGGGAGCAGCAGAACGCCCAGACAGACAAGCAGGGCCTTTCGACTTCTCCGGAATGCTCGACGCATGCTGTCACCTGATCTTCCGGGCCGCCCGCCCGCGAGGGGGGCCTTCGTCTTGTGTCGAAATGCCAGCCGGCCGGACCAAGCGGGTCGACAAGCACTACTCCGACAGTATACTCAAAATTGTGGATGTCAATATCCACAATCAGCCTCGCAGTCAGGTCCGTGTTGATCCGGTTTCAGACGCGGGTTTTGCTGCTTCGGGAGATT
>CAZUXX010000064.1:0-4055 GCA_964624215.1 uncultured Planctomycetaceae bacterium | reverse complement strand
GTCGCGACCATCGCTTCCGGACTGCTGCTCCTCGCCGCTTTTGCCACTCTGCGACAGGCCGAACCGGTCACTGCTGCGGAACCTGAGGCATCGCCGCAAACATCGGAAGAAGCCCGGGCTACGGAGCGTTCGGACGCTCCCTTGGCCGCCGCCCGCATTCAGGCGCGGGTGCTGCATGAAACCATTCACGGCACGCTGCAGGTCGTCCATCGCGATTTCTTCCGGGAGGATGAATCGCTCCACATCCCCTCCAAGTCTTTCGAGGATGTGTTTGCCGAACTGGAGAAATCGCACAAGGTGCAGCTCAGCTGGATCGCCGTGAACGCCCAGCCGATGAGTGTCGACAATCGGCCGGAAGGAGAATTCGAGGAACAGGCGGCCAAGGCACTGGCCGACGGCAAGCCGGAGTTTGAAATCGTCGACGGCAAGATGTACCAGTTTGCCGGAGCCATTCGGCTGTCGAATACGTGCCTGGGCTGCCATCTTCCCCGCCGCTCGTCCAACGACGATCGTGTCGCCGGACTGGTGATCCGCTTCCCGCTCCGCTAGATGCTGCCGGAGCTTACCTGCCGGGTGACCGAGGAGCGGCCGGCGCAGGCATTGGCGTCGACTCTTTCGGGACGATGGCAGATCTCTCGACGGAGATCCGCCCCTGCTGACTGACGACCGTGTATGACGTCGCGTCGGCCGGCGTCACCGTCGTGATCTGCTGATCTCCCCGCCGCACGATCAGTTGTTCGGGCAGACACATCGTGTGCGTTCGGCTGAAGTTCGGAGGCAGCTCGAAGCTGTTCTCTCCGAGCTGGTAGGAGATCGCCTCCCGGGTGCGGTTGTTGATCTCGAACGAAACTGCCTGTGATCTGGGTCGTCCAAACAGATGGACGGCAAAGTAAACACCGGACTCGGCCACCGCGATTCCAACGCCGGTCTGGGTCACATGGGGACGCAGCAGATTCTCACGATGGCCGGGTGACTCGATCCAGCCCTGCATGAGGCCCTCCGCAAGACTGTCTGTCCCGAAGCCCGTGGTTTGGAAGCGGGTCGCGATATTCTCGGCGACCATGCACGACTCGTACCCCTGTTTGGCAATCCGCTCCTGCGGGGCATTTCCATCGGCGGAGTGCCCGTAACGACCGGTCCGGGCCATGTAGTCGGCAAATGCCTGGGCTGCCTGGTCCAGTTTCTCGTTCCGCTCAAGGGACGCTCGCTTGTGCTCCTTGCGGAACGTGTTGGTCCGCTCGACGATCTGCTTGCGGACCTGCTGCAGATCGGCCTTGGCCTCGGGGCGATACGGCCCGGCCTCTCTGGACGTAATGACGACCGTCTCCGGCCGGGAGGGAGATTGCCCCCACGCACGTCCCGGGACGGCCAGCGCTGCGGCGAGGAGTGCAGACACCACACTCTGGTTCAGCGACGAAACCATCAGTCGTCTCCCGGGTTCGAGGCCTTGGACCGGTTCGGTATTCCCTTACGGTCGCGTTGCCGGGCACGTTCAGCAAGCCCGCGTCTGTGTGCGATAATGCTTCTGCCGCCGTCCTCGGCGTGACTACCTCAATGAACCTGCCGTGGTCCCTGCGATGCTTGTGACGTATTCAGCGGTCGCGGGTGCCCCTGAGCAGGTCGAGGATCTCACGGTTGGCCGGCGGGAAGTTCAGTTCGTGCAGCTTGTGAATAGGGGTCCAGACGAAGCCGCGATACGTGGCACTGAGATCTGCGGCCTCGGCGAGGCGGCAGAGGGCGAAGTGAAGTTCGACCGATCCATGGGGATACGTCCACGGCGTTCTCAGCAGGATCTCAGTACAGGAAACGGCGAGGCCTGTTTCCTCGAAGCATTCGCGCACGGCTGCCTGCCGGACCGTTTCTCCCGCTTCAACGCGCCCGCCGGGGAACTCGTGGAACCCGGCCAGCGGCCTGCCGGAGGGGCGTACTCCCGTCAGAACGTGTTCCCGTTCGATGAGGATGGCAATCGCGATGGCCGTTGGCTCGACCATTCGAGCTCGCAAGACAGGCGGGGGGCCGACGATCACGAGTGAAGCGGCGACATCCGGAGAAACCACTCCGGATGCCGTGCTTTTATGATTCACTTCCGTAGATGTGGGACCGCAGAACGGGGACAACACGGCATGCCGGTCGACACCCGCGAGACGATTCCGGAGTTCGTGTTACTCCGAGCCGGCGGCCTGTCCGGCATCCTGCGGAGGTGCACCCATCACGTGGTAGCCGGCGTCGACATGCAGCGTCTCTCCGGTCACTCCCGAGCCGAGATCGCTCAGCAGGAACAGACCCGCCTTGCCGACTTCTTCCGCGGTGACGTTGCGTCGCAGCGGTGCGGCCAGATCGTACAGGGAGAACATCTTGTCGGAGCCGGAGACCCCCTTGATGCTCAGGGTGCGGATCGGCCCCGCACTGATGCAGTTGACGCGAATCCCGTCGGGACCGAGTTCACTGGCGAGATACTCGACACAGCTTTCGAGAGCCGCCTTGCACAGCCCCATCAGGTTGTAGCCGGGGATCACCTTTTCCCCACCCAGATACGTCAGTGCCAGGACACTGCCTCCGGGATTCAGGATTTCCTTCGCGCGGCCGACGAGGGCAATCAGGCTGTACGCACTGATCTCCATGGCCAGCTTGAAGCCGTCGCGGCTCGCCTGATACACCGGTTTCGTCAGATCCGCCGGCGGGGCGAATGCCACCGAATGGACCAGGAAATCGATCGTCCCGAACTCGGATTTGATCGTCGCGAAGGTCTCATCCAGCTGTTCGTCCGACGAAACATCGCACGGAATCAGAAAGCGGGCTCCGGCTGGCTCAACCAGCTTGGCCACCTTGTTTCGATTCTTGGGACGGCTGGGATCCTTGTCGGGCAGATGTGTATAGCCCAGCGTCGCTCCCGCTGCTGACAGCTGCTGGGAGATAGACCACGCGATTGACAGCTCGTTCGCAATGCCGAAGACGACACCACGCTTTCCTTCCAGCAAACCCATTCTCGCTCCTCCGGCTCCTGTTTGACGCGGGAACGATAACGGACCCGCTCAGGGGCTTCAATCTCCGCTGATCGTGTCGCGACCATCGAGGCGGACGCAACGGCAGCGGATTCCCGACAAGTCACAGCAGGCGGTGACACGGGCGAACGGGACGCCCGAGAACCGCTTCCAGGACGGCCATCGTCGCTGACGAGTCACCGCGCAGCGGAGCCGGGGGGCTTGCTCCCGGCTCCGCGACGACGAGGCTGCTACTTCCTCCACGCGCCGTTCTTCGGTGCGTCGGGCTGGGCCCCAGGACCGAAGTACCGCAGCGTCACGAGCGGTTCTTTCCCGGTGTTCTCGAGGGTCACGCCACTGGCCGCTTTCTTCGCGGTCACGAAGACTTCGTCTTCGGTCATCTCACCGAAGCGGATCATCACCGGGCTGTCGAGAACCACCTTCTCGATGCGGCCGCTCCCCTGGGTGGTGATCAGACTGTACGCGCCGCCATCGCGGATGGTGCACTTGGCCCCCGGCTGAATGGTCAGCTCTTTCGCGGTGAAGAGCTGCTCGCCGTCGACCGTGCCGTAGACGATCCACTTGTCGCAGTAACCGTCCCCTTCTTCGCTGACGATCGGTTCGAGGTAGTTCGAGTCCTTGAAATTCGGATCGACGTTCTTCTCCCAGTCGAGGGCATCCACGAGGTACCGGGTGTCGTCATGGAACTCTTCGGGGAAATCTTTGGTCAGGAGCGATCGCGGTACTTCGCGGCCTTCGACCAGGTTCTGATACATGGCGAAAACGTCGCTGCCCCACTGGGGTTCATAGGTGACGAGCGAACCGGGTGCGTGCAGCACGCAGGGCGGAATCAGCCAGCCGGTGCCCGGTTTGAGGCGATACGCCTTGGAGAGGTCGAGAATGCCGTTTTCCCCCTTGTTCCAGTTGTCGAGGCATTCCTTGACCTGTTCCTTGGTCGTTCCGGGTTCGAGCCCCATGAACGTGTAGGGGAAGTTGTTGCCGATGGCGTTCATCTGTGGCGGGAAGTAGTAGCTCTCGGGCTTGCCTTCCTGTCCGACGAGCTTCGCCTGTTCG
>CAZUXX010000063.1:8985-11015 GCA_964624215.1 uncultured Planctomycetaceae bacterium | reverse complement strand
GTTTCCCCCGCCGGGACCCAGTTGGTCAGAATGGACCCTCGCGACCGCCGGGACCGGCGGGTTGATCCTCTGGCCCCTGTTCGGAGCCACCAACCAGTTGCTCGCCGGTCTCTCCTTCCTGGTGATCGCCTTCTTCCTTGCACGCCGCAAGATCCCCAACTGGTTCATCCTCATCCCGGGCCTGTTTATGCTCGTGATGCCTGCCACCGCGATGCTCATGGAACTGCCTCGCTGGATGAACCCCGCCGACCAGGCCCGAAACTGGGTTGTGATTGTCGTCGGGGTCGGAACACTCCTTCTCGAAGCCTGGATGATCATCGAGGCCTTCCTCATCTGGCCCCGCATTCAGGGTGTCCTCGAACAGGAACTCCCCCCGCTGACCCCCTCCACCGCGACATCAACGAACTGACCTCCAATGGTCCACAACGTCCGGTGTGGAGTTCTGTCACGGCCAGCATCGCCGGCCGTGACAGAACGCCTCCTCCAGTGGTGCAGTCGATTCGGACGCCACGCACGAACCGTGTTATCCTGAAGATCTCGGGCCGCGTCTCGTCGACGATCGCTGTTCTGCCCACTATGATTCGCAGTCAACAGCGGGCTCTCCGCCGAGCGACCCTTTCGCCGCTCTCTTGCGCTTTGTACCTGTAACAACCAACGTCCGATGGCTGATCGTCCCCAACCTTCCGTGTGGAAATCGATGATGGACCGGCTGCTCGGCCCCGGCCAGACCGAGGAACTGGGACCGGTCGAAAAAGGGGACGATCTCGAAGGGCTCGACCTCGAACTCCTCAAGGAGATCGAAGCCAGCGAACAGACGGGCCAGACCTCCAGCGACACCAGTGTGTCCGGATCATCCTCCGACGCTCCCGCGGCAGCCGAACTCGACGAAGAGGACCTCAGCTTCGACGATTTCGACGACAACGGGGACGACGACGATTCCGACGACGTCGTCGATGACGATTCGGACGACGACGATGACGTCGATGACGACTTCGACGCAGGCATCGACGATACGGCCGCCGGTGACGAACAGGAGGATCAGCCCAAACCGGCAAAGGAAAAACGGTCCCGACGAAAGGCCCCTGCGCCATCGGCCGACGACGACTTCTGGCAGCCGCTCGAAGGTCTGGCCAAAGACGAGCCGTCAGGGACCGAACAACCGTCTCCCTCCCGCTCCACCCGGAGTGGCGGCGGTTCCTCCCGCCGCAGTCGCTCGAGCCCCCTCCCCGAGAAGCCCGGACGCACGCAGAAGGTCGAGGATTTTCTCGACGGCGACGACTTCGGGGCCGGTCTCGGTGACGAGTTCGCCTCTCCGGCACCCGTCGCGGACGAATCAGAATCAGAAGCGACTGATCAGGAAGAAGCAGGCAAGGGGCGCTCCCGCAGGCGTGGCCGCCGGGGCCGTCGTCGCACAACGGAGACCCCGACAACCGCCGAGGTCACCGACGTCCATGACGAGGACGACCAGACGGACGAGCCGGTCTCCGTCGCCGAAGTCCTCCTCGATCCCGACGCGCTCGAGTCCGACGAATTCGGTGCCGGACTGATCCTCGACCCCGCAACACAGCGAAAGCCCCGGTCCGAAGAACCATCCCGCCGTCGCGGTCGTCAGTCGCGCCGTCGCACTTCCGACGAATCCCGCTCGGAGGCCGACGAAGGAACACCTGCACCGCGCAAGGAGCGTGCCCCCGCAGGCAAGCGGCCGCCGCGCCCGGCTGCCGAACGTCCTCAGCTCGACGCCGGTCGCGACAAGTCCAGCGACGTCACCGACGACGACGACGAACCGATCGAACCTTCACCCAGGTACCGCAACGTCCCCACGTGGGAAGAAGCCATCTCCTACCTGGTCCAGCCCAAACGACGAGACGCCGCCAAATCCTCCTCGGGAGGCGATTCGCGGCGTGGTCGCGGAGGACGGGGAGGCCGCGGTGGAGGGGGCGGCGGACGCCGCCGCTCCGGTTCCGACAGCTGACCGTCGATTCCCCGCATGGCAGGCTTCCAGATCGAACTGCCGCTGATCCAGAGCTGGA
>CAZUXX010000063.1:0-8975 GCA_964624215.1 uncultured Planctomycetaceae bacterium | reverse complement strand
GGGAGCACACCGTCGAGATCACTGCTGACGAGCACGAGCGAATTCGTCAGCAGGGCTGGTCCCCCGCCGACGGAATCCCGACCTCGCAGCCACTCGTCATCGAGAACGGGCTCTTTCGTAAGACCCGCACGCTCGCCCATCAGCCCGATGGCCGGTGTGTCTTCCTCGACGACAAGGGACTGTGCCGCATTCATGCCAGGTTCGGCGAGGCAGCCAAACCACTCGCCTGCCGCATCTATCCCTACGCCTTTCACCCGGCCGGCAAGCGGCTCACCGTCAGCCTGCGCTTCAGTTGCCCCTCTGTCGTCCGCAATCGCGGGACTCCCCTCGTGCGGCAGCGGGAGGAGCTCCGGAAGTTCGCCGGTCTCGCCGTCCCCCGGCACGCACTCGACACATCTCCCCCGCGACTGAAGTCCGGAATCAACCTCACCTGGGACGAAACGCTCGCGATTCGGCAGACGCTTGATGACACCATCGCTCGGTCAGAAAGCCCCCTCTCCGTCAGGCTCCTCCGTGCCCTGCAGTGGATCGCACTGCTCGACCAGGCCCGACTAACCAGCGTTCGCGGAGACAGACTCGCCGAACTCGTCACGCTGCTGGCCTCCGCCACTCACGACGAGTTCCCCGACAGCTCCAGCCTCGAGTCCATCGACCCCGTCACCCGCGTCGGAGCGGCCCAGTTCCGCTTGCTGGCCGGCCAGTACGCCCGTGAAGACATTCAGGGCCGTCGCCGCCGCGGCCTGATCGATCGCCTGCACCTGTTGCGTGCCGCGTGGACTCTCAGCACCGGACGCGGCTCTCTCCCGCATCTGAATCATCGACTCAGAACCCTGCCCTTCGACCGGCTCGAACAGTCGTTTGGTCCACTCCCCCCCTCCTCGGACGAAATCCTCACCCGCTATCTTCGCGTCAAGATTCAGGGACTGCACTTTTGCGGAAGGGCCTCCTACGACGCCCCGCTGATTGAAGGCTTCCACGCCCTCGCCCTCACCATACCGGCCACCCTCTGGATCAGTCGCTGGCTCGCTGCCTCGGACGACCGCACTCTCCTGACGGTCGACGACGTCGCCGAGGCGCTGGCACTGGTCGATCACCAGCACGGGTTCTCAAACGCCTTCGGCTCGTTCGGCTTTCGCGGCCGCGTCCGCACTCTGGCCCGCCTGGGTGACATCCCCCGACTGATCGCGAAGTACGTGAGGTAACCCGTCACGTCCCGGTCCGCGGCGACAGCAGCAGCCGGTCACCAGGTGTTGTTGACTACGGATGCTGGCCATCGTACCGGCTCCACCGTCTGCCGGTGTTACCGCGTCCATGCGGTCCCCTCACTCGCTACGTCCACCGGTCTCCCCACCCCGGAAACCTCTGAAAATCTGCTCCTGGCACCCCCCTCCCGGAGCGCTGTCAAACACATGTCGTGAAGGATTTCTCCGGCCGCGCAATCTGCACAAGGAATGTCTTGCACACGCAACGTCCGCGGCTAGCCTGAAAATTGGCAGACGGTTTCCCTGCACGCGCTCGCGTCCCCCGTCCTGCGTAGTTGTGAATCAAATCCGTTCCAAGGCTCAGTCCCTTTCCTTCCCGTTCCGAGGTGCCCTCATGAGCATCGCGCTGCGCCGTCGTGGATTTACTCTCATCGAATTGCTGGTTGTCATCGCCATCATCGCCATTCTTGTTGCTCTCCTGCTGCCCGCGGTGCAGCAGGTCCGGGAGGCCGCACGCAAAACGCAGTGTGCCGATCACCTCCACAACATCGGAGTCGCCCTGGCCGATTACGACGTCACTCACAAGATCCTCCCGCCGGCGCTCATCGGGTCCGGGAGAGCCAACATCGCAGGCCGCACCGTCCTCAACACCACCGGCTGGGTCCTGCTGGCACCGTTCTACGAACAGAAATCCCTCTACGACGCCTACGACTTCAACTCCTGCTCCAGTATGTCCAGCCCCTATGGACTGGAGGTTCAGGGAGACGACACGATCAACGTCCATCTCACCTCAACCGCGATCGATCTGCTCGGCTGCCCCTCTGATCCCTTCGCCCATGACGAGGTGACCGCCGGCGCCGGTGACCCCACCCAGACGTATTCCCGGAACAAGGCCCGACGCACCAGCTATGTCTTCGCATCCGGTGTCTTCACCGATTACGACACCGATTGGGGCACGAAGAAAACCGACCTCCGCCAGGGGGCGTTCGGAAACAACGGCGCTGCCAGGTATCGCGATCTCACCGACGGCAGCAGCAACACAATCCTCGTCGGTGAGTCAGTCGGCGGAACCTACAAAACCTCCACCTCCTACGGCCCGTGGGGATTGACCGGCACTCACACCTGCTGCCATGGACGCGTCCTGTCCACTGTCTCCGCCGGCCAGATCGTCTTCGATCCCACGCACTCCAGAGACTGGAATATCAACGCCGCGTGGCAGAATGACCCCGAGGGTCAGCATTACGCCTGGGTGTTCTCCAGTACCCACCCCGGAGGAGCACAGTTCGTCTTCGGAGACGCCAAGGTGTCATTCCTCAGCGAGAACATGGATTACGCCACCTTCGCCTTCCTCAACTACATCCACGACCGCAATCCTGTCAGCGGCTTCTGATCAACAGTGATGCAGGGACAGCCCTCCATCGGCGGAGCAACACCGCCGGGCTGTTCGTCCCTGTCCGCTGCCAGTTCGTGCTGGATTCATCAGGAGGTTCTCTCAAGATGATTCGTCTGGAGTCCCCGATCCGGTGGCCTGTCACCGGTGCCCATACCCGATTCATCCCGACTCTCGGATTCTCGATACTCCTTCTCGCCGTCTCCGGCTGTAGTGAGGGCAAGACAACCGTGGCGACTGTCCCCGTCTCCGGTGTCGTCACCAAAGGGGGGCAGCCTCTCGAAGGAGTCGAGGTCAACTTCATCGGACCCGAATTTGCCTCCATCGGTCGTACCGACGCCCAGGGGAAATACACCCTCATTCAGGGCGCCCAGCCCGGCGAGAATCGCGTGTACCTCGTCAAACACGTCGAGACCGGGATGCAGTTCAATGACCCCGAAGCGGGAATGGATGCCGGGCAGTTCGAAGCCATGATGGCCGCACAGGCCATGCCCGATCAGAAACCGCCCGAACCGCTCATCCCGCCCGAGTACAGCGATCCTCAGAAGACGATCCTCAAGTTCCCGGTCACCGAAGAGGGAACCACCGCGGCAAACTTCAATCTCCCCTGATCAGCTGCACTCGCGTACGGCAGCCGTTGAAATCGGCTTCGGCGAACGTTGTGATGCGTCGTGAGGAGGCACTCCGGGTGCCTCCACACGCTCCACGCTCTCCGGATCTCCGCCTGATGCGGCTGCCCCTCGTCCACGAACTGACACCACCACCGCCCGTCGAACAGGCATTTCTCCAGCTCGCGTCGAAACCGGGTGTCATCCTTTTCGACAGCGCCCTCCGGAATGCGCGGCTCGGACGATATTCGTTTTTGTCGGCTTCACCGATCTGGCAACACGAAATCCAGACGCCCGAGTACGGTAAGGATCCGTTTGCACCGCTTCGCTCCCGCATGCAGGGCTCGCTGACACCTGCAGCCGCCGGGCTTCCCCCGTTTCAGGGGGGTATCGCCGGGCTCCTCAGCTACGATCTGGGCCGCGCCTTCGAACGGCTCCCCCCTCCCGCCGTCGATGAGTTCCGCATTCCCGCTCTCGTCGCCGGCTTCTACGACTGGGTGCTCGCGTGGGACCACCTCCAGCAGCGCGTCTGGCTCATCGTCACTGGCGACCCGCAACGGCCCCGGCAGTCTCGTGTCGAATACGCCCATGCCCGGCTGGCCGAAGTACGCGACTGGTTCGCCTCACCACCCACCCCCGCACCGGCTGCCTCGACCGGCAGCGAACTGGAGATCGCAACCCCCCACCATCCCCATCCGCGACTGCCCGACCTCACCAGCAACTTTTCCCGCGAGCAGTACCTCCAACTCGTCGAGCGTGTCATCGAATACATCCACGCCGGCGACATCTTTCAGGCAAACCTCTCCCAGCGACTCCTCTTCCCCAACCGCTGGTCTCCTCCCGAACTCTATCTGAGGCTCCGCCGGGCAAACCCCGCTCCCTTTGCCGGCTACTTCAGTTGGGACGATTGGACCGTCCTGAGTTCATCACCCGAACGCTTCCTCCAGCTCACGGCAGGCGAAGTCCGGACACGTCCGATCAAGGGGACTCGTCGCCGCCGGGCCGCCTCCGAACTGGATCTGTTCACGCAGGACGAACTGCAGGCGAGCGAGAAAGACCTCGCCGAAAACGTGATGATCGTCGACCTGCTGCGAAACGACCTCTCCCGCGTCTGCCGCCCCGGATCCGTTCACGTCCCGCTGTTGTGCAGCATCGAGTCATACGCCACGGTCCATCATCTCGTGTCGGAAGTCTGCGGAACCTTGAGGCCCGATTGCGACGTGTGGGACCTGTTCGCCGCGACCTTCCCCGGAGGCTCGATTACCGGCGCACCCAAAGTACGCGCCATGGAGATCATTTCCGAACTGGAAGGGGTCTCTCGCGGTCCCTATTGTGGGGCCCTGTTTTATGTCGGGCTCGATGGCGCCTGTGACAGCAACATCCTGATCCGCACCCTCACCCGGCGGGGAGGATGGCTGCAACTGCCTGCCGGCGGGGGAATTGTCGCCCGCTCCGATCCCGCCGCCGAATACGACGAGACGCTGCACAAGGCCGAAGGACTCCTCCGGGCCCTGCGTCCGGAAACTCCCCCACCAGAATGAACCTCGACCTGACCCCGCTGGCGTCCGAGTACCCCTTCCAGCCCCGACGCCTCCCCCTCGACGGGGGCGTCAGCATGAGCTACGTCGACGAAGGGGCCGGCCCAGTCCTGCTCTTCGTGCACGGCAACCCGACGTGGAGCTTCGCCTGGCGGAGGCTCATCCGGCACTTCTCCCCCAACTTCCGCTGCATCGCCGTCGACCACATCGGCTGCGGACTCTCCGACAAACCGCAGCACTACCGCTACGTCCTCGATCAGCACATCGAGAACCTCCGCCAGCTCATCGAATCACTCGACCTCAACCAGATCACACTCATCGCCCACGACTGGGGGGGATGTATCGGCATGGGCACCGCCGTCGAGCTCCCCTCGCGGTTCTCCCGCTTCATCCTCATGAACACGGCCGCCTTTCGTTCCAGACGAATCCCCCTGCGAATCGCCGCCTGCCGCCTCCCCCTCGTCGGCCCCCTTGCCGTACGCGGCCTGAACCTCTTCTCCCGTGCCGCCCTGCAAATGGCCGTCAGCGACACGCGAAATCTCACTCCCGCTGCCCGTGCCGGCTACCTCGCCCCGTACAACTCCTGGCAAAACCGCATTGCCATCCAGCGCTTTGTCGAAGACATCCCCATGCAACCCCGCCACCCCAGCTACGACCGGCTCGTCCGGATTGAAGACGGACTGGCCAGGCTCACCGATCGCCCCCTGCTCCTTCCCTGGGGAGAACAGGACTGGTGTTTCACTCCTGAGTTTCGCCGCGAATTCGAGCGGCGGTTCCCCCGGGCAGAATCAGCCCCGTTCCCCGAAGCCGGGCACTACCTGTTCGAGGACGCCCCCGACGCTCTCATCGCCCGCATCGAAACCTTTCTCTCCACCCGATCCGGACAGGCAACCTGAACCCTCTGCCATCCCCCGGCTCGCTGTGAAGGATTGAACCGCCGCGATCGATCGCCCGCCGCCACGCGCGACACCCGGCCAGACGCACAGCCAGATTGTCGTCGGAGGGCCCTCCCCCCTATCCTCGACAACATCAGCCTCCGACGATCCGACCTGCATTGCCCTATGAAAGCGCTTGCCTCTGCGGTCCTGCTGGTGTTGCTCTCGTCGTTCGCCTTCGCGCAGCCGGCAGCGACACCCGCAGTCGAGGAGAGTCGCTCACAACTGGAGTGGAGACCCCTCCCCGATCTCCCCGACTTCGTTGGTCTCGGGGGACCCGTCGTCGGCGTCCATCGGGACGTCCTCATCGTGGCCGGCGGCGCCAATTTCCCCGCAGGTCCACCCTGGTCGATCGATGGGCACCCGCCAGGCACCAAGGTCTGGCACGATCAGATCTACGTTCTGCATGCCCCTCCCGCCGACGGACAGGTCGATCCCCGCTGGATCCGCGCCGGCAGACTCCCCCGGCCGCTCGCCTATGCAGCGACCGTCTCGCGCCCCGAAGGCGTCTACGTACTCGGAGGCGAAACCTGGGGCCAACCGGATGCAGACGGGCCAGCATCGAACTTCCCCGTCGACGAAGTCCTCCGCCTCTCCTGGAATCCCCGGACGCAGCAGGTCGACGTCGAAACCGGCGTGCTTCCCCCCTTGCCCCGTCCCTCCCAATACCACGCTGCCACCCTGCTCGGTGACGACCTGTATGTCGTCGCCTCGCACGCCCGCTCGATCATCAGCCGTGTGCTCGACGAGAAGTCAATGTGGCGCATCTCGCTCGCACCCAAAGAGCACGCCGAATGGATCGACTGCCCCGTCTGGCCCGGGGCCGCCCGCGAGAAAATGGCATTCGTCACGCAGAACAGCGGTGCCGATGAGGAGTACGGCTCCGTCCAGTCCCTTTATCTCTTCGGCGGAGCAACGTGGGCCCGACATCCCGATGGAACCCCTGACGACGCCCGCGCAACTCATTTCACCGACAATTACCGATATCACCCCAGGTCTCGAACCTGGTCCCGCATCGCCGATTTCCCCTTCGTCCCCGAAAGCAGGACCATCGATCTCGCCGGCTACGAGTTTCAGCCTGAACACCAGAGTTGGATTCGTTCCGCTGAGACCGGCAGCGCCTCACCCCGATCGGGGCACGAACTCGACGACCTCTTCGGCCGCGGGCCGCGACCGCTCGCGGCCGCACCCGCCATCTCCGTCGGACAGTCACACGTGCTCCTCTTCAGTGGAGCAACTGGCCACTACGTCACCCTCGACACTCAGGATCGTCCGCCCTTTCCCCGGGAAGTCCTTTCCTACCACACGATCACCGACCGCTGGAACGTCGTCGGCGAGATGCCCATCGGTGTGGTCACCACTTCCGCGGTGCAGTGGAACGGACGCATCGTGATCCCCACCGGCGAGGTTCGGCCCGGCGTGAGAACTCCCAAGGTTCAGGCACTTTCGCTGGTGCGCACGCCGAAATTCAGCTCGCTCGACTGGTGGGTACTCGGAGCCTACCTCGCCGCCCTTGTTGTCATCGGAGTCTGGTTCTCGCGCCGGGAAACCGGAACCGACGACTACTTCCTCGCCGGTCGCCGCATCCCCTGGTGGGCCGCCGGCATCAGCATCTATGTCACGCAGCTCAGCGCCATCACCTTTCTCGGACTCCCCTCAGTCCCCTACGCAACCAACTGGCTCATCTATCCCGGCCAGCTGATGATCTTCGCCTTCGCTCCGGTGGTGGTCATCTTCTATCTGCCGTTCTTCCGCCGTCTCAACGTGACCACCGCCTACGAATATCTCGAACGCCGCTTCAGTCTCCCGGTCCGGCTCGTCGGCAGTCTCGCCTTCATCGGCTATCAGCTCGCGCGGATGGGAGTGGTCGTCTATTTCCCCGCACTCGCGCTCAGCACCGTCATGGGCATGGACATCTATCTCGCCATTGTCCTGATGGGAGTTCTCGCCACCCTCTACACCGTACTCGGCGGCATGGAGGCCGTCATCTGGACCGACGTCCTGCAGGTCATCGTCCTCTGGGGAGGCATGCTCCTGGCCCTGGGCATGATCTTCCACGACACCGGAGGGATCGCCGCCGCCTTCCAGCTCGCACGCGACGATCACAAGCTCACCACCTTCAACTGGACCTGGCAAACCGGACAATTGGCCGCGTGGATCGTCCTCCTGGGCAACGTCATCCAGCAGTTCGGTCCCTACACCACCGACCAGGCCGTCATTCAGCGTTACCTCACCACACAGGACGAGCGCTCCGCCGCGCGGGGCATTCTGCTCAACGGCTTGCTCGTCCTTCCCTTCAGCACTCTCTTTTTCGTCCTGGGAACCGGCCTGTACGCCTACTACGCCATGCACAGCGACCAGCTCAGTCTTGGAATGAAGAACGACGAGGTCTTCCCTCTGTTCGTTGCCAGTCGCCTGCCCGCGGGACTCTCGGGACTCGTCATCGCCGGCGTCTTCGCTGCCTCCATGTCCAGCCTCGACAGCAGCATGCACAGTGTCGCCACGGCCCTCACCACCGACTTCTATCGCCGCTTCCGTCCTCAGGCGAGCGACCGGAGTTCTCTCAGACTCGCCCGTCTCCTGACCGTCGCCGCAGGACTCCTCGGCACCGTCGTCGCCCTCTGGCTGGCAACCCGCAACGAGACCTCTCTCTTCCTCACCTTCCAGGCAATTCTCGGTCTCGCCACCAGCGGAGTCGCTGCCATGTTCCTGCTCGGTATCCTCACGCAGCGGGCCAACACCTTCGGTGTTCTGACCGGTGCCGCCGCCAGCGTCGCCGTCCTCGTGTGGGTCACGACCTCCACTGACCTGAACCTGTTCCTCTATTCCGTCGTGTGCATCCTCACGGCAGTCATCGTCGGATACACCGCCAGCCTCCTCAGGCATCCCCCGCGGCAGGATCTGACGGGACTCACCTGGTGGACCCGCCTTCGGTCAGAACCGTAATCCGGTCCCGACAGGCCACACAGAGCGTCGGCAGCAAAAGAAGATCACCGCGGTTCAAGACTGCAGGCGCTCCTGCAGCCGCGCACGCGCACCGATCAGCAGGACTCACCGGCGGCATCACGAGCGAACTACGCTCCCCGCAGAGTCCGCCACCACGCCCACAGGCGTGTTCCAGCTCCACCGTGCTCGGCAAGCAGCTTCAGCACGTACCGATAGACAGCCAGACGGGCCGGATCCGACGTCAACTGCGGGTACTCCGCGCGCGCCCCGTCGATTGACTGGCGGGATTCTGCCAGCAGGTTCGGGCGATCCTCCGGAGTCGCCTGCCGCACGGCCACGGCTGCCGTCACCAGAGT
>CAZUXX010000062.1:2007-11021 GCA_964624215.1 uncultured Planctomycetaceae bacterium | reverse complement strand
CCGACATGCAGATGCCCGAGATGAACGGACTGGAGCTGGTCCGGACGATCAAGCGGGACCAGCCTTCGGTGCCCGTCATCCTCATGACCGCCCAGGGAAGCGAGGCGCTCGCCGTCAAGGCCCTGCAGATCGGGGCCGACAGTTACGTCCCAAAGAGCATGCTGGCAGATGAACTGGTCGACACGGTCGAACGTGTGCTGGCGATTGCCGGCGAACGCCGGATCCAGCAATCGCTGATGCTGCACCTGAACCGGATGAAGTGCTCGTTCACACTCAGTAACGATCCGAAGCTGCTCACCTCGCTCGTCGCTCATCTGCAGGGGATCATCTACGACACTCAACTGTTCTGCGAAGCGGAGCGTCTGCGGGTCGGGGTCGCCCTCGAAGAGGCGCTGTTGAATGCCGCATACCACGGGAATCTCGAAGTCAGCTCCGAGTTACGGGAGACCGATCACTCAGCGTACTACGCTCTCGCCCGCGAGAGGGCAGCAACGCCTCCGTATTCTCATCGCTCGATCACCGTGGATGTTGAAATCTCGTCCGACGGGGTGCATTACACCATCGAGGACGAAGGTCCCGGATTCGATCCCTCGAAACTGCCGGACCCGACGGATCCCGCGAATCTCGAACGTCCCTGCGGCCGTGGCCTTCTGCTGATGCGAACCTTCATGGACGAAGTCTCGTACAACTCGAAGGGGAACCGCGTCACGATGTGCAAAGCGGCGAAGAGCACACGGAACGGATCGGTGAGCCATCCGTGAACTCTCGTTGACCGCCACAATCCGCTTGCGATAGGTTTCCGTCACACAGGCAGCTTGCCGGACTGACTTTCGCTACGCTGCCTGCGTCGCACACGGTTCGCAACCGCAAAATCGGGGCAGCCGGTTCTGTTCCGCCTGAAGCGGCAGAGCTGTCTGCCAGGACACGAATCGACCGTCTCTTACCCCCCTCCTGCGACATGGATCGTCGCCCGCTCACCGTGCTGCAGATTCTGCCCGCGCTGGAAAGCGGCGGAGTCGAACGGGGAACCCTCGAAGTCGCCCGGGCGCTTGTCGACCGCGGGCACCGCTCCCTCGTCATGTCGACCGGCGGTCGACTCGTTCCGCAGCTCGAACAGGAAGGCTCCACCCATATCACGGCTCCGGTGTCGAAGAGCCATCATCTTCGCGCGCTGGGATTTGCCTGGCCGCTGCGGGCGGTTCTCGAAACAGAGCAAATCGATGTCGTGCACGCCCGGTCACGGCATCCGGCGTGGGTCGCGTGGCTGGCATGCAGGGCACTGTCCCCCAGGCATCGTCCGAGTTTCGTCACTACGGCACATGGCCTGTATTCGGTCAACTGGTACAGCGCGATCATGGCCCGCGGCGAGAGGGTGATCGCCATCTCGGACACCGTCCGCGAGTACCTCTTGAGAAACTACCCGCAATTTGTCTCGGCCGACCGTATTCCGGTCATCCACCGGGGCATCGACCCGGCCAGCTACTTCCCGGAGTTTCGTCCCTCTGCCGACTGGCTCGCCCGATGGAACAGTGAGTTTCCGCAACTCACCGGGAAGCAACTGATCACGTTGCCCGGGCGCTTGACCCGCCTGAAGGGGCACACAGATCTTCTGACCATCATGGAGCAGTTGCGGCCGCAGCGGCCAGACGTGCATGCGGTGATTGTCGGCGGGATCGATCCGCGGCGACGCCAGTACGCCGAGGAACTTCAGCGGGAGATCGCTCAACGCGGGCTCACCGACTGCGTGACTCTCACAGGCCATCGGTCCGATCTGCGGGAGATTCTGTCCATTTCCCGGGTCGCTCTCTCACTGACGAATCACCCTCCCGAAGCGTTCGGCCGCACCACCGTTGAGGCGCTGAGTCTCGGAACTCCGGTCGTTGGCTACGGCCACGGGGGCACTGGCGAAGTGCTCGCCGCCCTGTTCCCCGAAGGGGCCGTTCCTTCAGGGAACGTCACCGCGGCTGCCGCACGGGTGTCGGAACTCCTGGGCACCCCGTCACCGGCAATTCGTCCCAACGATCTGTTTCTCGAGTCACGGATGATCGAGCAAACGCTCGAGGTGTATCACGAACTGACAGAGCAACCGCGCCTCCTCAGGGCAGCGTGACGTCCTCACGCCCCGAACGAAGTCGACGGGGGACGTGCCGCGCGCAAAACTCTCCGGACTCACCGGGCAATGGCGACGAGAGAACGGGGCCGATCGACGTGGTACCCGTCCGGCCATTGGAGAGGGAGTGATTGCCACGTGACGCCGTGATCGGTCGATTGAAAAATCTCCCCTTCCCACGCGGCGTAGAAGGTCCCCGGCGTCTGGTGATCTGTCGCCAGAACGGCTGCGCGACGGCCCTGACCATCAGGAAGTCCCTCACTCAACCGTTGCCAGGGACCGTCTGCGGTCCGGCGGTACAGAAACGACTCGGCGCGATCGCGGTCGTGAGCCTGTCTCGGACCGGTCGCCGCTGAGATCACAATCGTGAACGGGTCTCCGGGGTCGACGGCCACGCTCCAGATGTAGTGATGCTCCAGCCCCTCCTCGCGATGCTGCCAGGTGCGGCCGGCATCGAGGCTCTCGAAGAATCCGTCGCCTGCGGCAGAATAGAGCCGTCCGGGAGCCCCCCGATGCGCGGCCAGCTCATGGGTGTCGATCGGCCCTCCGGGCACCCGGTCGTACCACGTCTCCCCGTGGTCCGGGGACATCACCAGCGCCCCCGCCTCGATCGCGACAAACAGGACGCCGGGGGCATGCACGACTGGCTCGATCCAGCGGACATGGTGCGTTTCGGGCCGCGGGGGAAAGCTCCATTCGTCTGCTGAGGGGAGGTCAGTGAGCCCCTCACACGGCTTCCAGAGCAGAGTGTCCAGTTCAGCGCGGTAGACCGCACTCGGCTCCGTCCCGAAGTAGATGGAGCGATCTCCCCCCTCGACAGATCCCGGGGGCGTGATGGCGGCCGCCAGAACCCTGGCTTCCTCGGGTATGCCCGCAGCCCGCTGCCAGTTCTGGCCACCGTCGAGGGAGAACCATGCCCCGCTGCCAATGGTCCCGCTAACGACTTTCGACACGTCCTCCCGGTCGACAGCGACACACCGGACGGTGTGACCTTCGAGATGCGCCGTTCCTTTCCACTCCGAACCATTCCGTCGCAGTTCAACGAGCGCGTTTCCAGCAGCCAGCCAGAGCGTGGGCATTGCACATCCGTGACGAGGGAGAACCGTCGATCTTCAGGCTCCGTCCATGTTGATGGCGGCGGCCTCCCCCATCCTCGCCATCTTTCCACCGACCCGCAATCCGTTGATCCGAAACAATCGCGGCGGGAACTTCGCTCCACGTAACCGGAAGCATCAGATCCGGGCCGAACCTGGCCGATCTACTGAACAAGAGCGATCTGCGCAGGAACGGCCGGCGGCCACCGTTGCGCGCATGGTGCTGCGTCGAGTACGCAAGGATGCGATTATGCCGAGCTTTTTCGAGAAGCGTGACCCCTGGGGACACGGGTTCGCGTTGTGGGTCGTCGTGGCGTTCGCGTTCGCAGCCCCACTGGGTTTCTGGGCCCTCCAGGGATTGAAGCTCGATAACGATGTTCAGACCTGGTTGCCCGAGCACGATCGCGAAGCCCGGGTTTTCGCCTGGCTGCAGGAGCACTTTCCGGAAGATCATCGCATCATCATCAGCTGGGAAGGGAGCACGCTGAAGGATCCCCGTATCTCCCGGCTGGCAGAACGGTTGCGCGGGCCGGTCGGTGCCGACGGAATTCGGCGCGGCGGCAGCCCCTATGTTCAGGAGGTCTTCACCCCGCAGAACGCTCTCTCGCGGATGGTGAACTATGGCGTCCCCGAAGAGGAAGCTCTGGACCGGCTGAAAGGGGTCCTGATTGGCACCGGCTGGATGAAGGTCCGCATGACCGATGCTGGACGCGCCGATGCCGAACGCACCATCGAGGAGATTGTTCGTCATTGCGAATCACGGCTGGGCGTGAAGCTGAGAGTTCACCCGGCCGTCACGCACTACACCGATGACCGCTACTTCGCGGACATGGACGCGAGGGCACAAGAGGAAATCGAGGTTCCGACCCCCATTGCCGGGGAGATCCCGGCACACGATTTCCAGATCAGCTGGGAGGGGATTCAGCCCGGATCCAAAACAGCGGATGACCTGCGTCGCACGGCCCTCGCCTACCGTGGCTTTGCCACGTACTCGGCCCCCTCCGGGCGACAGCTCATTGACGATTGCTTCTTCGCACCCGGTTCGCCGATCGCGGTTGTCGTCTCCCTGTCAGAAGCAGGGACGACGGAGCCGGAGATCGCCGTGGCATCCGTCATCGAGGCGGCAGAGGAATGCGGGATCCCTGCAGAATCGCTGCATCTGGGGGGACGCACTGTCACCACGGCAGCACTGAACCAGTCGGTTCGGCGGGCAGCCTGGAATCCTGAGGCACCGCCGGGACATCTGCACAAGCGGTCGGTCCTGCTGCTGTCGGCCCTGGTCGGGCTGGCGCTCGCACTTTTGTGTCTGAAGAGCTTCCGGTTGGGAGTGCTGGTGATCGGCACCGCGTGGTACGCCACGGCCATTTCTATCGCTGTCGTCCCGCTGTCGGGTTCCACGATGAACATGGTGCTCGTGGTGCTCCCGTCCCTGCTGATGGTATTGGCCCTGTCTGCGGCCATTCATGTTGCCAACTACTGGAAGCATGCCGCCTACGAGAATCCTCGTACTGCAGTGCGGGAGGCGATGCGTCTTGCGCGGCGGCCCTGTGTCATGGCGGCGCTGACGACCGCCATCGGCATGGCGACCCTGTGCACCAGCTCACTGACACCCGTGCGGGATTTCGGGATCTTCTCCGCGCTGGGCACGCTGATCATGCTGGGCGTGGTGCTCTTTGGCCTGCCCGCTCTCCTGCAGATCTGGCGGGCACCTCGCCCCTCTGCCAGCGAGATCGATCACCGGCTGTGGCGTGCCTTCGGTCTCTCCGTCTATCGTCGCTGGCCCATCTACGGCGGAACCTGCATCGCGATCTGTCTCGTAGCGACCTGGGGGCTGAAGTGGTTCGAGACCGAAACGAAGGTCATCCGCTATTTCCCCGGTGACTCGAAGATCGTCCAGGACTATCAGTTTCTGGAAGAGAGCCTTTCGGGGATCACTCCGATTGATGTCGTTGTCCGGTTCGACAGCGACATGCAGCAGCGCACCAAGTTCCTCGAGCGAATGGAGATCGTGCGCGCCGTCGCAGACAAGATCCGCGAGCATGAGTCGATCAGTGGTGCGATCAGCCTCGCAGATTTTCAGCCGGTGACCATCCGACCGGACTCCGGCCCGAGTAACCGGCGGGCGCTGCTGAAGTACTTCAAGCAATCGCACGCCGTCGAACGGGCCGTGCGCGAGGACTCCGAAGCAGGCAGTGCGGACTTCTTCAAGACGGCCGGGAAGGCCGCTGGGCTGACCACACCGGACGATGCCGCCCTGAACGCCGCCGGCGACGAACTGTGGCGCATCTCGGCCCAGGCGTCGGTGATGTCAGACGTCAACTACGGGGACCTGACTTCGGAGCTGAATGAACTTGTCCAGTCGGTGACCCGCTACCACCCCGGGGCCAGTCACGTGGTGACCGGCACCGTCCCCCTGTTTCTCAGGACACAGGAAGCCGTTCTGGAAAGTCTCATCGTCAGCTTCGGGATGGCCTTTGCCATCATCGCCGCTGTCATGATGTGGACGCTCAAGGACGTCTGGGCCGGGTTATTGTCGATGATTCCGAACCTGCTGCCCGTGTCGATGGTGTTCGGCTCACTCGCCTGGTTTGGCCAGCGGGTCGACGTCGGAACAATGATCACCGCATCGATCGCTCTAGGGATTGCCGTCGATGGAACACTGCACCTGCTGACGTGGTTCCGCGACGGTCTGGAGCGGGGGCATTCGCGAATGCGCTCCGTTGTCGACGCGCTCGCCCATTGTGGACCGGCAATGTTGCAGACGTCGGCCGCAGTCTCGGTCGGCATGCTGATGCTCGCACCGGCCGACCTGCTGCTGATCAGCCGCTTCGGCTGGTTGATGGCATCGCTGATCACGGCGGCGCTGGTGGCCGATCTGGTCATCCTGCCGTCACTGCTGGCAGGCTGGCTGGGGGCCCTCATCGAACGGCGCGTGAAGGCGGGACGCAAGCTGGAACAGCAGATGACTCCCGCCATGCTTGCCGCACTGCGGGGACCACACTTCGCCCGTTCCCGTGGCTCGGCACAGAACGTTCCTGAGAGGCAATCCTCCGGTTCGGGCAGGACAGACGGGTCGCTGCATTCCCGATGACGCAGCGATCACTCCGCTGCCGCCACCAGGCTGCAGAAATCCCACCAAGGGATTCCCGTCGCCCCGTGTCGCGTCGGGCGACCCGTCATAACCGCACGACCCGTCCTTCGAGCACGTCGCTGGCGGCCACGCGGGGCCAGTCTTCGGGCAAGCCCTCCGGAGGCGGCACGGTCGCGTCATCGACGATCAGAACGCCGCGAAGAGCACAACCTGATTCGACAACGCAGCGGATGAATTCGGCGCGGGCAGGTCCCCAGTCCAGAAATACACACATCACTGTCGAGAGTGATCCGAGATGCTCGGCGATCAGTGGTGACATCAGTTCAAACGGGTTCTGTCGGCACCGGTCGACACCTGCGAGGATTTCCAGCACGCTGTCGAAGTGAATTCCCCCGACTGAAGTCCGGAACTCGTACAGCTCGGGACCGACTGCGAACAGATCAACCCGGTGTGAATGATCTCGCAGCCGTTCTGCCATCGCTGCAACCATCGCAACGGCCGCCTCCAGTCTGCGTTCGGCTGCGGAATGCACGCGGCGGCCGGGGAGGTGCGTGTCCAGCACGAGGGCGACCCGGGAGCAGAACTCCTCGTGATACTCCTTGACGACCGGTGATCCCGTACGGGCCCAGGCCTTGGAGTCGATGTGCCGGACCGCATCTCCGGCGACGTATTCCCGACTGCCAATGTATTCACTCGAGTACCCCACGCTTTCACTCAGGCTCACGCCCCCGTGCTGATAGCGAAAGCTGAGCGGGATTTCGAACTCTTCCAGCGACTGATAGGAGGGGAACACCACGAGCCGCCCCGCTTCGAGTCGGACGCGTCCGAACCGTTCGATATTGAACGGAAAGGTCGAGAAGACATACAGAGGGGGCAGGGGATAGATCCCGCGTTTGGCCGCGCGCAACGTCAGTTGCAGAGTCGCCGACTCCCCCGGTCCCAGTCGCGGAAGACATTGCTCGGCCTGCACATGACTGATCTCGGGGGGGGCGCCGAACATCCCCAGCATCAGGTCGAACGCAGGACGGATCCGGGAGAGATTGCGGACGCGGATCGGGACTGAAACATCAATCCCGACGGCGGCCCGTTCCGGATACCGCCCCGTAATCTCCAGACGAGGCCGAAACAGAACGCTCAGCGCCTCGGTCACGGCAAGCAGGGCCAAAAGACCGCAAAAGAGCTGATAAACCGGAATCTCTGACGTCACCGAACCCAGGGCGGTCAGCAGAATCGACGTGACGAGAACACGACCGGGGGGAGTCAACTTGTACTCCCACATGTAGCGAATCAGCCGTGCCAGCGCAAATTCACGCCGTGCCATGGTGCAGCTTTCGCGGTCACAGGGACTTCAGACAGCAACGGGGTTGACTGTCGCGCAGCATCATACGGGGACCTTTACCGTTGAGACGATCTCCTCAATCACCTGTTCCTTGGTGCAGTTTCCAAAGCGGGCTTTCGAACTGAGAACGGTGCGGTGAGCGAGCACGGGCACAGCGAGCCGCTGTACGTCATCCGGTGTCACATAATCCCGACCGTCAGCGAACGCAGCTGCCTGAGTCGCGCGGTAGAACATGAGTGATCCGCGGGGACTGACACCCAGCTTGAGCAAATGATGAGTCCGCGTGCGCTGGACGATCTCGATCAGGTAGCGGGCGACCGACTCGTCGACACGCACTCGCTGGACCATCGACTGCAGGCAGATGACCTCTTCGAGCAGAAGCACCGGTTCCGCAGAGAACATGCGTGCCTGCACGGCATGTGAGAGCAGAATCTCCAGTTCCGTCTCCGTATCCGGATAGCCCAGCTTCAACTGCAGCAGGAACCTGTCCAGCTGCGCCTCCGGCAGGGGATACGTGCCCTGAAAATCGATCGGATTCTCAGTGGCCAGGACCAGAAACGGCTGAGGCAGGTTGTACAGCTTCCCTTCAATCGTCGCCTGTCCTTCGCTCATGGCTTCGAGCAGGGCGGACTGAGTTCGTGGAGACGCGCGGTTGATCTCGTCGGCCAGCAGGATACTGCAGAAGATCGGCCCCGGCCGAAACGAGAAGTCTCCCTCTTTCTGGTTGTAGACCGAAGCCCCCAGGATATCGCTGGGGAGCAGATCGGGAGTGAACTGAATCCGCCGGAACTCGACATCGAGCGATCGCGCCAGTGCCTTGGCCAGTGTCGTCTTCCCCACGCCCGGCACATCTTCCATCAGCACCGAACCGCCCGAGAGCAGGGCGGTGATTACCAGATCCACCGACTCCTGCTTTCCCAGAATCACCCGACTCAGGTTCGCACGCAGCCGGAACAGCTTGCGGCGAGCTTCGTCGGGAGCGTCGATCCCTGTGCGGGACGCGCCATTCGTCACTCCGGTGCTCACAGCACCGGAGGGCCACGTAGCCGACTCGATTGGCATGCTCGTAGACAGGAAAGACAGAGCGAGAGGTGATGCCCATCAGAAATGTCTTATCAGAGTACGCGACCCTCGCACGGAAATGAACCCTGTGCGCTCTGTTGGTACAGGCACGTGCGATTGGCGACGTCCAACCGGAGGACGCAGGCGAATTCAGCGACCGGCGTCGAGAGCCGCGACGGGCAGGTCCTTCCCCGTGAGTGCCTTGAACTGTGCCTGGATCTGGGCAGCAAAGACAGCCTCGGGGTCGACCAGCCTGCATTGACGTTCGCGGGCTTCGGCGAACAGCGTCGACTCCAGTGGCGGGTCGCAGACATCCAT
>CAZUXX010000062.1:303-1997 GCA_964624215.1 uncultured Planctomycetaceae bacterium | reverse complement strand
ACAGCGAAGGGTTCACCTGTCCCTGCCGCTGCCCCGCCTGCAGACGCCCGTCAGCGATGATGATGACGTCAGCGAGAGTGTCGTACAGATTATGGTACGGCACCATCCGGCACTGGTTCTGTGCCGCGATCGTCTGGGCGTCCTCGACGTCAGGGCCGCAGATACTCACCATCCCCTTGCGCTGCTTCACCGCGTGGACGAGTGACTGGGCAATTCCTCCATTGCCCAGAACAAGAACATTGAGCCGCTCCAGTGGGCGCTCGCCACCTTCGCCTTCCTGGCGACAGAGGTCTTCGAGCACGCGCAGCCCGGCTCGCCACAGCGTGTTGTATCCGCGCCATCCCTCATCGCGGCGCAAGAGCAGATCGGCATACCGGCTGGGTTGATCGTGCTCGCCGAGAGAATCGGCCAGGGGCACGATGTCGCGGCCTAGCCCTCCTTTCACCAGCAGAGCCTTGACCTTGAGCGACTCCAGCATCTTCTTCAGCACACGGATATCTCCGGGCTGAAACGGCAGACAGCGGACATTCATGCCGAGTTCGGCGAAGGCGCGATTCAGCACCTGGGTCGCCCGCTGCTGAGCCGGTCCAAATCCCGCGATCGCAACGAAGCCGGTCTGCCGGTTGATCGCCCGGAAGTCGTAGATTTCATCCAGATCGAAGACGGTCGCCTGCCCCGGATGAGCCTCCATCCCCGGTTCGAGGGCGGCATAAATCCAGGGGGAACCGAACTTTCTCCCCAGCAGTGAGAACGTAAGCTCGGCCTGCCCGAGCCCCATCCCCACGATCGGCAGCCGACGCTTCTGACTGACAGCGACCAGCAGTGGCCATGCATCGTCAATGGTTGGAGTCGGCCAGGTGAACTTGACGACGTCGGCCCTGTTCTGGACCGCTTCATCAAACACACTGTCGATATCCTGTTCCGGCCGGTCCATCCGGGTAAAGCTGATGATTCGCTGCACCGCGCCGAACGGAGGGATCTTCGATGCAATGTCCAGATCGAGCTCGACATATTCCGGACCTGCAGCAATCGCCTGCCGCAGCAGCATCAGCCGCTCATCTTCCGTCCCCTTCCACTGCCCGCCGTCCTGCGGACGCCGGCACGAAACTATGATTGGCTTGTCGACCGTCTTCAGCAGGTCCGGGAAGTCAGGCTCCTTCAGGAGATGGTCCACGCACAGCTCGATGACATCGCCGTGCCGCGCTGCGTTCAGCAGGTCCACTTTCGCCAGCGTCCTGGAGGTCGGAGTGACCGTAATGCAGATCATGAGCGGCCCTGCTGCGGAGAGGAAACTCGGGAGGAACCCTCCAGAGTGAAGCATTATGCCGCACAATGAGCAGCAGGGCGAGCGAACCTGACCATAGACAGCGAAGCCGGTCGCGGCCGACTGCCCGACCCGTTAACTGCTGCTTGCCCGGACGGCCGGCTCAACACCCAGCGCGTCGAGGATCAACTCTGTCGCCTGCGAGCGGTTGAGCACATAGAAGTGGAACCCGGGGACACCGGCCTCGACCAGAGCGCGACACTGGCGGATGGCATGTTCGACCCCGACTTCGAACTGGGCCTCGACATCCTCCCTGACCGCCTCCAGGCGAGTGGCGAGATCGTCGGGAATGACTGAACCGCACATGGCGGTGATTCGCTGGATCCTGGAAAATTCGGTAATCGGCATGATGCCCGGCACAACCGGTACC
>CAZUXX010000062.1:0-293 GCA_964624215.1 uncultured Planctomycetaceae bacterium | reverse complement strand
AACAACTGCGTGAAGACCGCATCGGCCCCGGCATCGACCTTCCGCTTGAGGTTGGCCAGATCGGTCTGGGCGTCGATCGCCTCGGGATGCTTTTCCGGATACCCGGCAACACCGATGCCCAGATCGGGGTGCCTCTCACGAATCAGTGATACAAGCTCGTTGGCGTATCGCAGCCCGCCGACCGGTGGTACGAACTTCGCCGCTCCCTGCGGCGGATCGCCACGCAGTGCCATGATGTTGGGAATCCGGCTGGCCACTGCCAGTGCCAGCCACTCCTCGAGGTCCTCTCTCGT
>CAZUXX010000061.1:8409-11067 GCA_964624215.1 uncultured Planctomycetaceae bacterium | reverse complement strand
GAGCGCGAGGCGGCCATGCTGTTCGATCGCAATCAGCTCCGCTGGGCGTGCGGATGGACGTGCGAGCCGTTTGCAGAGCGTTCTGAGGACCCTCCGACGGGGTTCACGCCGTATCTGGAGCACAGCGACCGTCGGTTCGGTCTGTTGAATACACCGGCACCGCAGGGGGAACTGGTGTTCACAACCGGCTCTGGTTGCGGGCTTACCAGTGGCGAGGGGACGTGGTCGGCGGATGTCCCGGCGTCGGGTTCTCTTCCGGGGGAGTGGGGAGGTTTCGGGGGGCTGTACCGACTCGGAACCCGAACGGCGATTTACTATCGCGCGGGTGAGGACGCGATCGCGGATGAGGGGGATGCGGAGCCCGTTGATCCGGGATGGATTGTGGAGTTTCCGTGGGCGTTTGCTCGCGATGAGGGAACGATCTTCACGCGGTCGATTCAGGTTCAGGACGATCTCGATCGTCGGCTGATGATTCTGGAGACCACGGGGCATCCGGTCGGGATCGAGAGTCGCGGACGCGTCAGTGTCGCGCGGGTTCAAACCGCGGCGGGTCAGACGACGTGGGTGGCCGTCGTGCCGGCTCACGACGGGGAGTCGGCTGAACTTGAGGATCGCGACGGGCGACTGTCGATCGACGGAGTGAGTTGTCTTGTCTGCCTGGCATCGGGCGAGGGATTCACGGCCGACCGACTGGCTGAGATCGCCACCGGGCTGATGGAGTCGGAGCATCCGGATGAGCTTCTGGAGAAGCTCCGCGTGCAGCAATCGGGGGAGGCGTCGGCGTCAGATGAGGTGGAGTCGCATCGGTCGGAACCGGAGTGGCCGGAGGAGATCATCACGAACGGCGAGTCGGCGGAGGAGACGGATGCGTATGTGATCGACACGATCACTGTTCCGTACGACAACCCGTATGGGGCCCTGATGTTTCTGAGTGGCGTTGATTTCGTACCGAAGTCGTTTGTTGAGGGCTGGTGGCCGACCCGGAAAGCGGTTGAAGCGGCGGGGGCGAGCGGGGCGGCGGTGGAGGATCTGGAAGACGTCCTGGTGGTTACGACAGCGCACGGGGATGTGTGGCTGGTCGGTGGTGTCGATGCGAGCCTGGCGAACGTGCGCTGGAAGCGGTTTGCGACAGGTCTGTATCAGCCGATGGGGGTCCGGTATTTCGACGGGGAGCTCTACGTTCTGGAACGGGGTCAGATCACGATCCTCAAGGATACCGACGGCAACGGAGAGGCCGATGTGTACAAGGCGTTCAACATGGGGGCGCATGTCACGGGGGGGGAGCACTCGTATCACACGTCGCTCGAACAGGACCTGGAAGGGAACTTCTATTTCCATGCGTGGGGGGATACGGATGGTCCGACCGGCGGGACGCTGATGCAGATTTCGCGAGACGGGCGACGGTTGCGCGTGTACGCGACAGGTTTTCGCCATCCGATTGGACTGGGGGTGCTGCCCGACGGGCGGATCACCGGGGCGGACCAGGAAGGGAACTGGATGCCTGCCACGCGGATCGACATCTACAAGCCGGGGGGCTTTTACGGCGATATGCGGGCGCATCATCGCGGGGTTGATCCGACTACGTTTGATGGGCCGCTGTGCTGGCTGCCGCGGGAACTGGCTGTCGGGCGGGGGGGCATTCGCCTCCGGTTCACGGATCCGCTCGTACCGCGGGATGGTGATCTGAAGACGTTGCCTGCAACGGACCCGCGTCGCTACCACGTCGAGCAGTGGAACTATGTGTGGTCGGGTGAGTACGGGAGCAAGCGTTACTCGCTGCGTCGTCCGCGTGAGGTGGGGCCGGATGAGCTGACGGTGTCGGGAGTGACGCTGATTGAACCGGACACGGTGTTCCTGTCGATCGACGATCTGCGTCCGGCGATGCAGACGCTGATCGAGTTCGACATTGCTGCCTATCCGGAGGCAAGGCAAGAGAACGAGCAGCGGCTGCGGGGGGCCATCTACAGCACGATTCATACTCCCGGTCCGGCGACGGAGCTCCGTGACGGCGAGCGGATTGCACTGATCGGCAGCACGCTCGTCGAACGCGAGCAGCGGTACGGCTATTGGGAACACGCACTCACGACGGCGGATCCCGACAAGCGGATCAGTGTTCGCAACCTCGGGTGGAGTGGCGATACGGTGTGGGCCGAATCGCGGGGAATCTTTGATCCCCCGGCAAAAGGCTATGAGCGACTGGTTGAACAGGTCGGGCAACTGCGGCCGACGCTGCTGGTGCTCAACTACGGAGGAAACGAAGCGTGGGCGGGAGAGGCCGGTCTGGAGGCGTTTATTACGCAGTACGACAAGCTGATCGATGACCTGGTGCGAGCCGCGACTTCCGCGGAGCGGGCAAAGGCGGAGAGCGGTGGGCTGCCGATGAAGGAACTTCCGGTGCGGGTGGTGCTGCTGGCGCCGTTGCCGATGGAGCCGGGCAGCGGGCCAAATGCTGATCCGTCCGAGTACAACCGACTGCTGGAGCGTTATACGTCTGCGATTGAAGACCTGGCGCAGCGGCGTTCGATTCCGTTCATCGATCTGGCAGAGGTCTACACCTGGCACGGGGAGGCGAGCGAGCGCGTGAGCGGTACGCCGGCCGGTTCTTCCGGGGAGTCTGATGGCGATGCGGACGGGGAGGGGCTGCTGGGTGCTACGATT
>CAZUXX010000061.1:7868-8399 GCA_964624215.1 uncultured Planctomycetaceae bacterium | reverse complement strand
TACGGGTACTGGCGGACTGCCCCGTGGTTCTGTGAACGACTGATTGGAGGTGAGCCGTTGCCCGCCGTAGTGCCGACGGCAGAGGATGCGCGTGCATTGGAAAGTCACTTCGACCCTGTTTCGAAGCGGGTGCGGATCGACCCGATCGATCGGGACAGTGAGTCTGTCGAGACGCTGGTGCTGGAGTACAAGGCCCGGCTGAGCCGCTTGCCACTGCCTCCGCTGGGGGAGACGCCGGCTCCGACGGCGAGGCAGACGTTCTATCCGGTTTCTCCGGGTAACTATCGGCTGGAAGTCGATTCGGTGGCTGCCGCCCGCGGCGATGCAGCGAACTGGTACGATGGCATTGAGCCGGCGGCCGGGCCGGATGTCGATCAGTCGCTGGCACTGCTGCAGGCGATCCGGCGGAAGAACGAGCTGTACTTTCATCGTTGGCGGCCGCAGAACATCACCTATCTGCTTTTGTTCCGAAAGCATGAGCAGGGGAACAATGCTGTCGAGATTCCCCAGTTCGATCCGCTTGTGGCCGAA
>CAZUXX010000061.1:0-7858 GCA_964624215.1 uncultured Planctomycetaceae bacterium | reverse complement strand
GCCGAAGAGGAGGAGCGGATTGACGAGCTCAAGCGGCCGAAGGAACGGACGTATCGTCTGATCCGGGAGGCAAGTTCCGGGGAGTGAGGCGGTCTTCCTTCCTTCTGGGGGGAGTGCGGGTTACAGGGTGCACGGCGGCGTTTCTCGGCGGCCTGGCGTTTGCTGGTGGTCGGGAGCGTGGTGGCGGAAGAGAAGTTGACTCCCGGCGGGTGCTGCATAGAGTTGGGGTATGCAGACTGTCCGTTTTCTCTTCGTCGGCCTTTTAACCGCGGCAATCGTGGCGGTGCCGCTGGCGTCGGGGAAACCTCTGCATGCCACCGATCATGCGGGTGCCAGTGACGACTGTGCGTGCTGCCCTCCGGCAGCATCCTGTTGTGAGGCACCCGCCCAGGCCAAGGCGCCGGCGGTCAAACAGCAGGAGCGTGCGGATTCGTGCCGCGATTGCTCCAGCCAGCATGACTGCCGGTGCATCGGATGTGAGGGTTGCTCGTGCGGGGCAGTGTCGCTGCTTTTGTTCTGCCACGTCGAGTCGGGTTTGCCGGCGCCTGTGCTGGTTGATGATATCGCGCCTGCGAGTGAAACTCTGACGGGGCGGTCTGATGCTCCTGCCGGACCGGTCCCCAAGCTTCTGATCGGCTGATCAACGACGAGGTTTTGTGCTTTCGAGCAAAGCTCGTGTGAAGGCACCGCGAGGTGCTGGTGCTCCGCATCATCGGGATGCGGAATCGTGATCAACCTGCTGGCGTCCTTTGACCGGATGCCACATCAGGAGTGAAATTCATGAGTTCCAAGATTGCTGTTTTGTTCTCGCTGGTGGCGCTGTTTGGGCTGACGTTCGGACTCTCGGCTGACACCGGCGTGGTCACGTCGGAAACGCTGGTGGCTCAACCGCTGGCGGCCGCCGTCGACTGTTGTTGCGACAGTTGTGCTGATTGCGGCGATGCGGGCTGTGAGTCGTGCGCGACCTGTCCGGGCTGTGACTATGGTCTGGGCGCGTGCTGTGTCGAGAACGGCTGCAACGACGGGAGTGCGTGCTGCTCACCGGCAACCCACAGCTGTTGCAGTCGGTAAGAATGGCGCGGGCTGCTGTTCTGAGGCGGGGTTGACCCTGCCGGAGAAGGTAGCCTGAAGTTTCTGCGGGCGTCCGGGGACCAGGTCTTCGGGCGCCCGCTTTCTTTTTCGGTGCGCTCTTGTCCTGCGGTGCGATGACCGCGTCGGGGCGACGAGTGCCCTGCCCTGCTACCGCGGCGTGTGATGCGCCCCGGTTGTCTGGAGGGGCTTACGCGAGGATGTCAGTGACGACCTTTCCGTGGACATCCGTGAGGCGGAACTCCCGCCCCTGGAAGGGGTAGGTCAGCTGCGTGTGGTCGATGCCCATCAGGTGCAGGATCGTTGCCTGCAGGTCATGCACGTGGACGGGATTCTCGACGACGTTGTAGCTGAAGTCGTCGGTGGCCCCGTAAGTCATGCCGCCGCGGATGCCGCCACCGGCCATCCACATGGTGAAGCAGCGTCCGTGATGATCGCGGCCGTAGGCCTCGCGAGTGAGTTTGCCCTGCGAGAAGATCGTGCGTCCGAATTCGCCTCCCCAGATGACGAGAGTTTCGTCGAGGAGTCCGCGCTGTTTCAGGTCGATGAGCAGTCCGGCGGTTGCCTGGTCGGTGTCGCCGCATTGCAGAGCGAGGTCGCGGGGGACGTTTTCGTGGTGGTCCCAGCCGACGTGGTACAACTGGATGAAGCGGACACCGCGTTCGACCATGCGGCGTGCCAGCAGGCAGTTGGCGGCGTAGGTCCCGCGTTGCCGGGAGTCTTCCCCGTAGAGTTTGAAGGTGGCGTCGGTTTCGCAGGACAGATCGAGCAGTTCGGGGACCGACGACTGCATCCGGAATGCCATTTCGTACTGCTTGACCCGGGCTTCGATCTCCGGATCGCCAAATGCCTGAGCATTGATCCGGTTGAGCTGAGCGAGGGCGTCGATCGACCGGCCCGGCAGGTCACGGTCGATGCCGTCGGGATTGGACACGTAGAGGATTGGATCGCCGGTCGACTGGAGTTTGACCCCCTGGTACTCGGAGGGGAGAAAGCCACTTCCCCACAGGCGGATGGAGACTGGTTGCGGGGTCCGTTTGCAGCTTCCGTAAGAGGTCATCACGAGGAAGGAGGGGAGGTCGAGGCTTTCGCTGCCGAGTCCGTAGGCGAGCCAGCTCCCCATGCTCGGCCGCCCGGCCAGTTGTGACCCGGTCTGAAGGAACATGCGAGCCGGGTCGTGGTTGATTGCCTCGGTGTGGACGGACTTGAGGAAGCAGATGTCGTCGACCACGCCGGCGGTGTGGGGGAGGACCTCGCTGACCCAGGCGCCGGAATCTCCGTGCTGCTGGAAGCGGAACGTCGTCGGTGCGATGGGCAATGTGGGCTGGTTGTTGGTGAACCCGGTCAGTCGTTGGCCCATCCGGACGCTGTCGGGGAGGTCTTCGCCGAAGTGGTTTTGCACGTCGGGCTTGTAGTCGAAGAGGTCCATTTGGGACGGACCGCCGGACTGGAAGAGGTAGATGATCCGCCTGGCTTTTGCGGGGAGGGTGGGGAGAGCAGCCGCTTCGTTTGCCGTGGCGGATTGACCCGGGAGGAGTCCTGCAAGGGCAGCGGCTCCCAACGAAACGCCACCACTCCGGAGGAAGTGTCGTCGAGAGAGAACGGAACCGAGTTCGCTCCAGGAGATCATCGGTGCGATTCTCCAGTCGGTGCAGCGAGCGTGGAAGTGCCCCGGCAGGCGGATGCAGCAGGTTATTGGCGGGGGGCTTCCGCTCGCGCTCGAAACCAGTGTGCCGCCCAGACCAGCATGGCCAATGCGGTCGCACCCGTCCAGAGCCAGTAGCCGATTGCCCAATGTCCGTAGACTTGAAGGAGGTTCAGCCGGCCGGGGCCTGTTCCTATGACCGGAAATGCTTCCATCAGCGGGGGGATTGCCAGGGCGGCCAGCCACGCGGATGAGTGCAGGAGGGCGACTGTGCCTGCCCGGCCGCGGAGCTTCCACGACAGTCCCATGGTGATGAGGTAAACGAGATTGACATAGGCCCCTGCGAGTGGCGCGATGTCGCGGGGTTCGAGGAGGTGCTGCGGCCGGAGGGCATGCCACGCTGCGTCGGTGAGCATGGCAAGGCAGACGTAGGCCGCTGCCCACCCCGTCATTTCGTCGCTGCCGCGATCGATGGGCAGGAACATCGAGGCGGTGTACGCCACCAGCGAGGCTGCGAGCAGGAGTTGGGCGGGGCCTGGTCTCATGAGTCCGCGGGCCGTTTCCACGTGCCGGCCAAATGGGGATGCGTCGTGTCGAACTCCCTGCGTCTGGTGACGTCGGCGTCGGATTCGGGAGGTGGCCAGGAATCGGGCGACACAATCATGATCCGCGGTCGTGAAATGTATTCCCTCAATTTGGACGCACGAGGGGGCAGAGGCGTGCGGAGTGGCAGTGTTGGCGGGACGGTTGGTGCCGGGGTGATCGGGAAATCCGGTTGCAGGTGCGTGGAGAGCCGGCCTTGTCCCGGTCATAATCGAGGGCGTTGACACCCTCGACACGACAACGGGACGGCCACCTCCATGAGTGTACCCCGGCTGGCTGACTCTACGGACATCAAGGCAGGTGCTGTCTTCCGGTTTCGTCCGGCGACGGTGGAACAGCTTGAACGCTATGTGGATGAGTTCTTCGACTCCGAGGGGTATCGCCTCGAAAAAGGAGAGTCGGGTGACGGAGTCTACGCCCGGGGCAATCCCCTGTTGCGTTTGCTGCTGGGGGCTTTTCACAAGCGGTTTGCGTTTCGGGTTCTGGTCGACGATGCCGAGGATGGCGGTGTCGATGTGGAGATCCAGCGGGGGGAGACGGGGTTTGCCGGCGGTGCGATCGGCCGCCGGCAGGTGGTTGAGGAAGAGAAGCGGATTCTCGATGAGTTTGAAGAATGGGCCCGGAATGGCTGGGTGGATGGAGGACCCGTCGACGGTGAGGGCCTGCCGGCTGAAGATGGCTGAGGTTTCGATGCGACTGTCTTGTGGTCGAGAGCACGCGATCTGATGACCGTGTGTGATGCCGTCATCATCGGCCAGGGACTGGCGGGAACGACGCTGGCGTTGGAACTGACCCGCCGTGGCTGTTCGGTCGGTGTGATTGATCCGGGGTCTTCGGTCACGGCGTCGCGGATTGCGGCGGGCCTCATCACACCGATCACAGGGAAGAGGCTCGCCCGTGCGTGGCGCTGGGACGAGTTCTGGTCCACTGCGCGGAACTTCTATGCGGATGTTGCCCGGCGGCTCGGGCTGTCTGGTGGCGCGTCGTTGCTTGACCCCTGCGGGATGGTGCGGCTGTTTGCTACGCCGGAGGAAGCTGAAACGCTTGCTGCGCGCGAGCCGGTCCGGTCGCCCTGGCCGGCACTCGATGAGCGGCACTTCGATGTCGCGTCGGGTGCCTTCGAACGACGGGATGCTGGCCGGCTGGATGTCGGGAAGTACCTGCGGGAGTCGCGGGCCTCCTTCGCCCGCACTCAGCGGCTGGTCTGCGATACCGTCGAGATTCCGGGAGATTTGCGGATCTCGCGTGACCGTGTCGAGCTGCCGCGGCTGGGACTGAAGTCGCGGTTCTGCATCTTTGCGGAAGGTGCTGCGGCGAGGTGGAATCCGTATTTTCCGGAGGTGCGTTTCAATCCGGCGAAAGGGGAAATCCTGTCGCTGCATGTGCCTGACCTGACGGAGACGCGGACGATTCATCGCGACCTGTGGGTGACCCGCGATTCTGCGGGTCATTACCGTGCGGGAGCGACGTACGACTGGACCTGTCTTGATGACCGACCGACGTCTGCCGGGCGGGAGCAGATCGAACGCCAGTTGCGGCGGCTGATGCGTCTGCGATGGAACGTGACGGGTCACGTTGCCGCGGTTCGTCCGACGATGCATGACTTCATGCCGGTGGTCGGTCGCCATCGGGAATGGCCGTCGCTGGTGATGTTCAACGGTCTGGGTTCCCGCGGTGCGCTGCAGTCTCCCGGGTTAGCGCAGGCACTTGCCGAGCATCTTCTGAATGGTGGGTCGATTGACCCCGTCTACGATGTCGATCGCTTTTGCCGGCGCCGGTGATGAAACGCCCTCCGCTGACAACGATTGCCCAGCAGGTGCTCGGCGATGTGATCGCGAGCGGAGACGCTGTCATTGATGCGACGGCCGGAAATGGCCACGACACGCTGTTTCTGGCGGAGCGGGTCGGACCTCAGGGAGTGGTGTTCAGTATTGATCTTCAGCCGGAAGCGGTGGCTGCCACCCGCGAGCGGGTCGAGTCGGCCGGACTCGCGAACGTGCGGCTGTTCACCGGATGTCATTCGCGAGTGGCCGCGAGGATCCCACCGGAGTTTCACGGACGGATTGCCGTCGCGATGTTCAATCTCGGGTATCTGCCGGGGGGTGATAAAAGCGTCACGACGTGTGCTGGTACGTCGCTGGAAGCGTTGCGTGGCGTGGCGCGGTTGCTGCGTCCGGGGGGGCTGCTGACGGTGCTTGCGTACCGCGGGCATCCGGCCGGTGCCGTGGAGTTTGCCGCAATTGAGGAGGATCTGGAGTCTGCCGACTGCCCGGTGCGGGTCGTGCGGTCGTGGCATGACGACATGAATCCGGAGCGCTCGCCGAAGCTGTGGCTGCTTGAAGCGGTTCGGGGAGCGTCGTGATCGTGCCGGGGGACATCACGCCGACGCGGGATGCCGTGATTGCGTGCCTGGTTTCGGGACTTTTGCGAGAGGCGCCTGCTCCGTTGCGGGTCCTGGTTGCCCCCGATAGCATACCGCGCTTACGTCCGCTGCGACTGACGGCCTCCGGTGTGTTGGAACCGAGGTCGCCCGGCATCTGCAGTGCCTCGAGGTGCGGGAAGGCGTGCGGACGATCTCGCTTGACTCAGATTTCACGGCAGGTGGCATCCGGTGGCAGAACTCACTCTCGACCAACTCAAGGCCAAGGCGAACGATATTCGCAAGTTGATCGTCCGGATCACGACGGAAGCGGGTAGCGGTCACCCGTCCAGCAGCCTGTCGGCCACCGATGTTGTGACGGCCCTGTATTTCGGGGGCTTTTTGAAGCATTCTCCGGAGCGTCCGGATGATCCGGACCGGGACCGCTTCATTCTCAGCAAGGGGCACGCCTGCCCGGTGCTGTATTCGGCGATGGCGGAGGCGGGGTACTTCTCTGTCGAGGAGATCATGACGCTTCGCAAGCTGGGGAGCCCGTGGGAAGGGCATCCCAACATGCGTCGTCTGAAGGGGATGGAGGCGTCGACGGGTTCGCTCGGCCAGGGGCTGTCGATTGGCGTAGGGCATGCTTTGGCGGCGAAGATGGATGGCCGCTCGTACCACACCTATGTGATGCTGGGTGATGGCGAGATGGGAGAAGGTCAGGTGTGGGAAGCGATTGCGACGGCGAACAAGTACCGTCTGGGGAACCTGACTGCGATCGTCGACCAGAACGGCTACCAGCAGACCGGTGCGACGCACGACGTTCTCGATCTTTCGGAGTTCCAGCCGAAGTTTGAAGCGTTCGGCTGGCACGTCCAGACCATCAACGGGAACGAGATGGGTGAAGTGGTCGAGGCCCTTGCGGCGGCCCGCAAGGTGAGCGATCAGCCGACTGCCATTGTCGCGAAGACGAAGAAGGGCTTCGGGATTCTTCCGGTTCTCGAAGAGGCGGGGGACGCGAACTTCCATGGCAAGCCGCTGCCTCCCGAACTGGCGGAGAAGGCGCTGGCTTTGCTTGGATGAGCGGGGCGTGGCGGCCTCTGGCAGCCCCCGGGCACGTCCCCTGCGTGTGCAGGACTCTGGAACACAAATCATCAACGGCGACAGGAACGGATATGTACTTTGGAGAAGCGAGCGGTCTGAAGCTGGGTGCGGCACCGCGTGATGCGTTTGGTAACGCTCTGAAGGAACTCGGGGCCTCCGAGCAGCGGTTGTGCACGGTCGACGCGGATGTCGGCAACTCGACGCGAACAGAGATTTTTGCGAAGGCATATCCTGACCGGGCGTTCAATGTCGGGATTGCCGAGAGCAACATGGTGAGTGTTGCGGGGGGGCTGGCGTCTTGCGGCAAGATTCCTGTCGTGGCGAGCTTTGCCTGCTTTCTGATGGACAACGCCTTCGACCAGATCCGCATGTCGGTGGCGTTTCCGCAGTTGAATGTCAAGCTCGTTGGCTCACATACCGGGATCTCGATCGGTGAGGATGGTCCCTCGCAGATGGGGATCGAGGATGTGGCTCTCGCCTGTTCGCTGCCGGGCGTGGCGGTGATTGTTCCGGCCGATGGCCCGTCGACGATTGCCGCGACGAAGGCGATGGTCGAGCACACTGGTCCGACGTATCTGCGGGTTGGTCGCGGGAAAGTGGCCGACATTTACACGGACGGGTGTGACTTCCAGATCGGGAAGGCGATTACGCTGCGTGACGGGACGGACGTCACGCTGATTGCCAATGGTCTGATGGTTGCGGCCGCACTGGATGCAGCGACCCGGCTGGAGGCCGACGGGGTGAGCTGCCGTGTGCTCGATGTTCACACGGTCAAGCCGCTGGACGAGGAAGCGATTGTGAAGGCGGCGCGGGAGACCGGCGCGATCGTTGTTGCCGAGGAGCACCTGCATCATGGGGGGCTCGGTTCGGTGGTGGCCCAGACTCTCTGTCGGCAGGCCCCTGCTCCGGTCGAATATGTGAATGTGGGGGATTGCTATGCCGAAAGTGGCGATCCCGACGGGCTGCTTGAGAAGTACGGGCTGACCCCGGACAAGATTGTGGATGGTGCTGCTGACCAGCGAGCGCACGAGGTAGGCGACGGATGGCGCTGGCTGCTC
>CAZUXX010000060.1:0-11093 GCA_964624215.1 uncultured Planctomycetaceae bacterium | reverse complement strand
GCAGGACGCTGTCGTCGTCGGGATAGAGATCGAACCACTTCTGCGTGGCGTAGCAGGGGACGTGGGGCAGGAAGAATCCGACGGCGAGAAAGAAGGGTTCGTCGTGATCGGCGTTGAGCTGCTCGATGGCCCAGGAGGCGACGTGCCAGTCTCCCTTGTCTTCATCCCGATGGGGGAAAGTGCCCCAGTCGACGAGGGGGTGATTGCCACCGGGAGTTGTGACGAGCTTTTCCTGCGGCCGCACGCCGACTGACGATCCGGGGCCCCAGACTCTGAATTCGCGCTGTCGCTGGCGGGGAGGCGGGTAGCCACCGTGGAAGATCTTGCCGGTGGTCATGGTGTGGTAGCCGTGGGCCGTGAAGTGCTCTGGAAGCGTGACGACATCTGCGAGGGGTTCGGCGGTACGGAACCAGGGGGCGAGGGTGTAGACCCCGGTGGTGGATGGTCTCAGTCCGGTCAGCAGGCTGGTGCGTGAGGGGTTGCAGAGGGGTGACTGGCAATGAGCGTTGGTGAAGGTCACGCCGCGCGTGGCGAGTCGGTCGATGGCGGGTGTACGGACCTGCGGGTGTCCGTCGAGGGGGGCGACCCAGTCGTTGAGGTCGTCGATGGCGATGAAGAGGACATTGGGTTTCTCGGCCGCATGCAGCGTCGGGAGGCACGAGAGTGCAGCGAAGAGGAGGCCGATCAGCCGTCGTCGTGTTGCCGGGGTGGTCGCGGTCACCATTCCAGACTCCGTTGCACGATCGAGATGTGGAGTGAACGTCTGTGGCAGATTGATTCGTGCGGTGTTCGGCCGAACCTGCCTGCTGCTGCGGAGGACCTCAGCCTGTCCTGCGTGTCAGCCAGACGGCAGCCGCAATGCAGACGGCCGCAAAGACGATGCTGACTGCAAGGCAGATTTGCATCGAGGGGAGGGTTGCGACGTCGGCTGCATCGACAGCCAGGACACGTCGCAGCCCGGCGACGGAATAGGTCAAGGGGTTGATAGCGATCAGCCAGCGGAGCCAGCCACTCCCCTCGGCGGGGAAGAACGCGCCGGAGAGGAGCCACATGGGGAACAGAAGCACGCTCATGATGGCATGAAATCCCTGGATGCTGTCGAGCTTCCAGGCGAAGAGGTACCCCAGTCCACATAAGCCGACCCCCATCAGAGCGAGCATTCCGATGGCCCCGAGCCACTGGAGCGGGTTGCCGGGCAGATTCATGGCCGGGGCGAGTCCCAGCGAGGCAAGCAGGGGTGCGCCGATCAGGAACAGCAGGGCCTGCAGGACGGCGAGCAGGGTGCCTCCTCCGAGTTTTCCGAGCACGATCGACAGGCGTGATGCCGGCGAGACGAGAACGCCCTGGAGGAAGCCTTCGTTGCGATCCTGAATGATGGAGATCGCCGAGAAGATCGCGGTGAACATCACGATCATGGCGGCGATGCCGGGGAGGAAGTAGGCCTGGTAGGTGAGGTCGGAATTGCCACCGGGCATGCGAAAAGCACGGCTCAAGCCGGTCCCGAAGAGGATCCAGAAGATGACGGGCTGCAGGAGTGCACCTGTGAGCCGCGAGCGTTGCCTCAGAAAGCGCACGATCTCGCGCTGCGTCAGTGACCAGATTGCCAGCATTCCGGTGTTCCACTCGATCGTAAGAAGCCTCGGGTGACGATAAATGTCGGGGGAGGCAATCACAAGCAGCGGGGGCGGCTGTCGCTCACCCTGGTCGGGGAGATTCGCGGCGGTGCCGGGACGATGCGTCGCCTGCGCGGTGCTGAATGGCGTTGCCCGAGGCGGTTGTGACCGCCAGGCGTCCTCCGAGAGAGATCAGTCGGACGCGGGTTCGGGAGCGGGTGATTCTTCCGGAACTGGCCAGATGGCGGCATCCTCGCCATCGAGTCTGAGCGTGAGGCACTTGGCACTGCCACCGGCCTTGAGGAACTCTCCCAGCGGCGTTTCGTGCGGAACGAACCCCTGCTCGTGGAGTTTCTCAGCCAGGTTCGTGCATCCGGTGTTGAAGACGACGTTCCTGCCGATCACGACTGCGTTGCAGGCGAAACGCGTTGCGTCGTCCTCGGTGACCTCGATGAGGTGAGGGATGGTTGCGCGGATGGCTGCCTGGGCGTACCGGTCGAATGCGTCAGGAAACCAGAGGGCTGTTTTCTTGTTCAGGGGGCAGAAGCAGGTGTCGAGATGATAGAACCGGTCGTCGACGAGCTGGACGGGAATGACCCGACACCGCAACTGCTCTCCCAGCCACTGCATGGCGAGGGCATCGGAGCGGATGAGATACCCCGCATAGAGGGTTTCACCACAGAAGAGCGCGTCGCCGGCTCCCTCGAACGCGAGGGATTCGGGTGGATCGACGGTGCGAAAGCCATTCTCTTCAAACCAGCGGCGGTCGTGTTCGGTTTCTCCCTGCCGGGCGGGGTGCCGAAACCGGGACAGCCATGCCGTGCCGTTGCAGATGAGTGCGGCATTGGCGGTGAATACAAGGTCGGGGAGCCCTTCGACGGGCGGCATGAGCCTGATCTCGGCACCGAGCGAGCTCAAGAGATTCCGCAGCCGGGTCCACTGCTCAACCGCCAGATCGTGCACGGCGGCGCGCGTGCGGTCCATCCAGGGGTTGATTTCGTATTCGATCCCGAAGTAGTCGGGAGGACACATCAGGATCTGCGGCGTGCTGGCCACGTTTCCCTCCTGTTGCGGGTTGTTTCCCACATTGTAGGCCGGGGAGAGGTTCGCGGGGGGCGTTGAGGGGGCGGACCGTCCTCCCGGCATCGCAGGGCGATGGCCTCCACGCTTTGTCGACCCGTCGCTGACGGTCCGGACTCTCCCCCCGGAGGCGTTCCCTGGCCCCGCGGGGGGAGTGATGCGCAGGCGGCACCGCGGCTGTCCGACTGAGTCAGGAGGGATGCGATGTTCGGGATTTCAAGTTGGCTCAGCTGCTTATTGCAATGTGAAGGCGGGGAGACGAACGATCTCACCGCCCCGTTGGGCGCTCTGGTGTGCGCAGATCCCGACGCAGGTCCAGTTGGCTGACTGGATGGCGTTGGGCCAGGGGTCGCGGTCTTCCTTCAGGGCGGAGATGAACTCGTGGACGAGGTGCGGATGAGAGCCTCCGTGCCCGCCTCCCTGGACGAACGAGAGGTGTTCTGCATCGTGAATTTCCTGCGGGAGGGTGAACCTCTGGATCGGTTCGGGGAGCAGGTGCGCGTAGTCAGGCACTTCGACTTTTTCAGGGATCTCGGGCTCGGGCTTTTTGGCGGTGTGAATCACATGGGGTTCGTTTTCGACGAGCGTCCATTCAAAGGACTTCTTCGTGCCATAGACGTCGAAGCTTTCGCGGTACTGCCGGGCAACGTCGTAGAGGAACCGCCAGATGTGGCAGGCGATGTCGGAGTCCTTGATCTGGATGTGACAGCTTTCGACGGCGAAGCGGTTTCCGGACTTCTTCTGAATGTCTTCGCGGACGGTGCCGGACCCAAAGCAGCTGACATACTCGGCGACGCCGTCGACCAGTCCGAGGCAGGGGCTGACGACATGCGTGGCGTAATGCATGGGAATCATTCGCTCCCAATACTCGGGCCAGCCGTCCATATCCTGGGGGTGAGATGCTGCGAGGTACTGGATTTTTCCGAGTTCCCCTTTCTCGTACATCTCCTTGATGAACAGGAATTCGCGGCTGTAGACGACGGTTTCGGCCATCATTTATTTGAGGCCGGTGTCGGCGACTTTCTGGCAGATCTGGTCGCACTCCTCGATGGTGGTGGCCATGGGCACGGTGCACATGACGTGCTTGCCGGCCTCGAGGGCCTTGAGCGACATGGGGGCGTGATCGGGGATGGGACTGTTGATATGGACGAAGTCGATTTCGGGATCGGCGAGGACGTCCTCGTAGCGGGTGTAGCGTTTGTCGATTCCGAACTCGTCCCCACACTTGTTGAGTTCGGTTTCGTTGCGGCGGCAGATTGCGGCCACATGAGCATCCGGATGGGCCTGATAGATGGGGATGAACTCGGAACCGAACCCGAGGCCGATCATCGCCACGTTGACCTTGCCATTCATGAGAGTCGCTCCAGAAGAGAGGTCACAGGGGCCGCAGATTGCGACGGCGGACGCGAGGATGGCAGCATATCGCGGTGTGTTCAGCGATTCGAGCGGTTCGCGGTCCGAGGCGAGGCCGTTGAGGCCGGGGGATCTTCGATCGTCGGGATTGCGAAGGGGATTCCGGACGGCTTGTCACCTTCCGGTGAGTGTGCCATAGTCGCCGACGGCGCTTTTTGACGTGTGACCCCCGCTACTTTTCGCAGATTACTTACTCATGGCTCTCAGTCAGGTCCCCGACGAGGTTGGCCGGTTTGGCGAATTTGGCCGCCGCTTTGTTCCCGAAACGCTGATGCAGGCGCTGGAGGACCTGACGGAGGAATACCGCCGGGCCCAGTCGGATGCGGGTTTTCAGGAGGAACTGGAGGGGCTGCTCAAGGATTACGTCGGGCGGCCGAGTCCCTTGTACTTCGCTCAGCGTCTGACCGAGGACTGCGGCGGGGCCCGGATCTACTTCAAGCGGGAGGATCTGAATCACACGGGGGCTCACAAGATCAACAATACGCTGGGTCAGGCCCTGCTGACCCTGCGGATGGGGAAGCGGCGGGTGATTGCCGAAACGGGGGCGGGTCAGCATGGCGTTGCCACGGCGACCGCCTGTGCGCGGTTCGGCCTGGAATGCGTGGTGTACATGGGTGCGGAAGACGTCCGCCGTCAGCGGATGAATGTCTTCAACATGCGGATGATGGGAGCGGAGGTCCGCCCAGTGGAGTCGGGTTCGCGGACGCTGCGGGACGCGATCAACGAAGCGATGCGCGACTGGATGGCGTCGGTGGAGACGACGCATTACATCCTGGGTTCGGTCGTAGGGCCGCATCCGTTTCCGATGATGGTGCGCGACTTTCAGTCGGTGATTGGGCGCGAGACGCGGCAGCAGTGTCTGCAGACATTCGGCCGGCTGCCGGATGAAGTGGTGGCCTGTGTGGGGGGCGGGTCGAATGCCGCGGGAATGTTCTATCCGTTCGTTGATGATGAAAGGGTGGCGCTGACGGGCGTGGAAGCGGGGGGACGGGGTGCCTCGGCCGGCGAGAACGCCAGTTCGCTGAGCTATGGGGTGAAAGGCGTCCTGCACGGGAGCTACAGCTACGTGTTGCAGGACGAGGACGGCCAGACCTCGGACGTGCATTCCATTTCGGCCGGGCTGGATTATCCGGGTGTTGGTCCTGAACACAGCTACTGGCGTGATTCGGGTCGTGTCCGGTATACGACCTGTGAAGACAACAGCGCGCTGGAGACGTTTTCGCTGGTTGCGCGGCTGGAGGGAATCCTTCCGGCGTTGGAGAGTTCGCACGCCATCGCACAGGGGATGGTGGCGGCCCGGGAGCGAAGTCCCGATGAGATTGTGGTCGTGTGCCTGTCGGGGCGCGGGGACAAGGATGTTGCCGAGGTGGCCCGTTTGACCGGCCGCGAGATCTGAGAGAGCGGGCGGTCGCGGGCGGCGATGAGGGGGATGCATCCGCGCTGCTGATTGTGATGACCGGATCAGTATCGGGAGTGCTTCGTTGGCGTTTGCTTTTCCGTCCGCAAGACGCCACTCTCCGCGGGCAGGTCGTCGGGAGATGACTACAACCAGCGGACAGCTGGATCCCGACTGTTGAGGCCGGAAACTGATTACCGAAACGAATACGCACCATGTCGCAGGAACAGTCGACGTACGACCTGATCGTCATCGGAGCCGGTCCGGGGGGCTACATTGCAGCGATTCGGGCTGCGCAGCTGGGGAAGTCGGTCGCCTGCATCGAGCGGGAGTCCCTGTTGGGGGGGACGTGCCTGCGAGTGGGGTGTATTCCGTCGAAGGCCCTGCTGGAATCGAGTCATCATTACGAGCAGGTGCAGCATCTGGCGGACCGCGGAGTGGTTGTGCCGAAAGTGCAACTGGACCTGCAGGCGATGCTCGAGCACAAGCAGAAGGTGGTGCAGGCCCTGGGAGGGGGAATCGACGGACTGTTCAAGAAGAACAAGATCACGCGTTATTTCGGGCACGGCCGGCTCGATGGTCCGGGTCGCGTGGTGGTGTCGTCTCAGGAGGGTGAACAGACGCTGACCGGCCGCGCGATTCTGATTGCGACGGGGAGTGTTCCGGCCGCTCTGCCGGGAATCGAGATCGACGGTGACCGGGTGCTTTCGAGTACGGAAGCGCTGGCTTTGGAAGAGGTTCCGAAGACGCTGGTGGTCATCGGTGCGGGATACATCGGCCTCGAGATGGGGACGGTGTGGAGGCGGCTGGGCAGCAATGTGATTGTCCTGGAGTACCTCGATCGCATTCTTCCGGGGATGGATGGAGAGACGGCGTCGGAGGCGCTGAAGATCTTCAAGCGGCAGAAACTCGAGTTTCGCCTGGGCTGTCGCGTGACAGGAGTGAAGGTCAACCGGAAGACCTGCGACGTGCAGATCGACGGGGAGGAACCAATCCGCTGTGACCGTGTGCTGATGGCGGTGGGGCGGAAGCCGAATACGGAAGGGCTGAACCTGGAGAGCTGCGGGGTCGAGCTGAACAGCCGGGGCTTTATTCCGGTCGGATCTCACTTCGAGACGACCGCGGAGGGGGTGTACGCGATCGGGGATGTGATCGGGGGTCCGATGCTGGCTCACAAGGCCGAGGAGGAAGGGGTGGCCTGTGTCGAGCAGATGTACACCGGTTATGGTCATGTGAATTACGACACGATTCCGGGGATCGTGTATACCGAGCCTGAGATCGCGAGCGTGGGGAAGTCGGAGGAAGCACTGCAGTCGGCCGGGATTGAATACCGGAAAGGGGTGTTTCCGTTCATGGCGAACGGTCGCGCACGGGCATCGGGAACAACGGAGGGGCGGGTCAAGCTGCTGGCGGACAAGACAACCGACCGTCTTCTGGGGGCGCACATCATCGGGGCACACGCTGGCGAGCTGATTGCCGAGGTGGCGACAGCGATGAACTTCGGGGCGAGTGCCGAGGACATTGCCCGCTGCTGCCACGGGCATCCGACGCTTTCCGAGGCGATCAAGGAAGCGGCCCTGGCGGTGCACAAGCGGACGCTGAACTACTAAGTCGGCTCGAGGCTGCAGGTGCGTCGGCCGGCGGACCAGCGGGCAGCCCTGGTTGGGGCGCTGCGTCGTTGATGCGGCAGATCGCCGGGTGCCGCTGGTTCGGAGGAGAGGGGGAGGACGCTGCGAGCGCGTCCTCCCGTTCCGGCTGATTTCATTCGGGAAAGAACTCGCTGAAGCGCTCTCGGGTTGCGGCGAGTCCCGCGTTCACCAGACGAACATCGTTCGTGAGCGAGATGAGCTGGCAGCCCTGATCGCGACAGAAACGGGCGTGTTCGGGGGTCGGTGTGACGGCTCCCCAGGACTTGCCGGCTTCGCGACAGGCGGCGGCCACGCGATTGATGGCGTCGCGGCATTTGGGGTGGAGCAGGTCCCCCGGAACGCCGAGGGCGACGCTGAGGTCCATTGGTCCGACAAAGAGGTGATCGACCGATTCGATCGCGGCGATTTCTGCGCACTCCTCGAGCGATCCCAGAGTTTCGATCTGGATGGCGATGAAGGTATTTTCGCGAGCCCCAGCGACGAAATCGGTGATTGAACGGGAGCCGAACCGACCGTCGTACCCGGCGTTATTGAGCCCGCGTTCGCCCACCGGAGGGAAGCAGGCCCAGCGGGAGAACTCTCGCGCCTGTTCGGCCGAGTGGACCTGGGCTGCCATGACGCCGCCGACTCCGGATTCGAGGGCGCGGGTGACGCTGGCATAGTCGGTTGGTGGAAGCCGGACAAAGCTGTCCATCCCGTGGGCGCGCCCGGCGAGGGACATCACCTCGATCTGTGCGGCCGTAAACCCTGCGTGCTCGTCGTCGATCCAGAAGCCGTCGTAGGCTCCGGTCATGCCGTACATCTGGACGAGGTTGTGATGGGCGAGGCGCCCGATGGCAAACACGATGGTGGTTTGTCCGGCGGCGAGCTTCTGCTTGAGGGAGAGTGGTCGCGACATTCGTCGATCCTGTCGAGATGGGGATGTGCCCGGCCCGCTTCAGTCGATCGGTGGGAGAGTTTCCGGAGCGCCGGGTCCGCCAGACTGATGCCGCTATTCCTACACAGCGGGCTGCAGGATGCAAGCTGAGTTTGCGTCTCTCGAAGGTGGGAGTGACGGGCGTTGATGGTTACGCGGTGGCCGCTCCATCGCGTGCGAGCTTGCTGAAGTTGACGTATTCCCAGTGGCGGTAGGGTTCAGACGAACGCACGAGATCGGCGTGGGTTCCGACGGCGACGGTCTTTCCATGCTGGACGAAGATGACCTGGTCGCAACTGCGGATTGTGGAGAGCCGGGAGGGGAAGACGATGACCGTTCGGCCCGGGAAGATTCGCTTGTAGGTGTCGTCGATGAAGGACTTGGTGTCGTCGTCGAGCGTGACGTGCGGCTCTTCGATGATCAGCACCGCAGGGTTTCTGAGGATGGCGCGTGCCAGGCCGAGACGGAAGGCTTCTCCCGGTGAGAGCTGCTCGCCATGCTCTCCGAGCTTGGTTTCGTACCCCTGGGGGAGCGCTGCGATGAAGTTGTGGGCGTGTGCCTGCTTGGCAGCCTCCATCGCGTCCTGGAGTGTGTAATCGCTGCGGCCACAGGTGATGTTTTCGAGGACGGTACCGGTGAAGAAGGGGTCGTCTTCACCGACGTAGACGGTCTCGGCCCGCAACGATTCGAGTGTGGCCCAGGCGATGTCTTCGCTGTCGAAGAGAATTCTGCCGGCCTGGGGTTCGATGAAACGGGGAAGGAGATAGGCGATGGCCTTCTGTGTCAGCCGGTCCGGTGAGATGATGGCGGTGCGGGAGTGGGCCGGGATCCGCAAGTCGCAGCGATTGAGCAGGGGCTGTCCGTTCCGCGAGTAGCTGACGGCCTCGAAGATGATGGACTGGCTGACGGGGTTGAGGAACTTGGCTCCGACGGCCTGTGCGACCTCGGGGGCCTGGGCGAGGTAGCGGTAGATGCGATCGGCCTCGGTCACCAGCCGGTTGTTCAATTCGAGGAGCCGGGGAAGTTTGAACGCAGCGACGGTCAGTCCGATGAGGCAGACCGAGATCAGGAAGAGGGGTGCGAGGGAGAGGGGAGCGGTGACGGAGAGTCCGCGAAGCGCCAGCAACAGCAGGATGACGGTGAGGAAGCAGACCGTCAGCAGTCGTGCCGAGCGGAGCGCCCAGGTTTCGCCGAGCCGGCCGCGCAGGATCCCTCGCGAGAAGCGGGTGAGATGCTGGGTGAAGTGCTCGTGTTCGAACTCCTCCATGGCGTAGCCGCGGACGAGGCGGGTTTTGCGGAGGCTTTCGGCGAGTGGTCTGAGTTCGGCTTCGGCCTCGGCCCGACGGCGGATGGCCTGGCCGCGGCTGCGTTCGTAGCGGACGATGGCCCAGATCCCGAGCAGGGGGATCAGACACTGGAGGGCGAGTCGCCAATCGACGACGAGTGCGAGAATCAGCAGTCCGGCGGCCATGGTGAGCACGCGGGCGATTGTTCCGTACCATTCTGTCATGCCGTCGCGGACGGATTCCGTCGCGGTGGTGAACAGTTCGACCGCGACTTCCTGTTCGGCTCCGAGGTCGCTGGGCCCGAGCCTCATGGCCTGCCGGTGAATCGACCGGCGGAGGCTCATGGAGGTATCCATGGCGGCGGTAGCGGCGAGCGTTCTCGACTTGGAGATGGCGAGGATGCGGACCATGAGGAGGACGAGCATGGCCAGCAGGATGGCGAGCAGGGCTTCGAAGTTGGACTGAAGCCAGGTGCAGTTCCTCCAGGCAGCGACGAGGGGGGGGGCCCACCAGTGGTGCCGGTTTCTCCAGACGACGGGCGTGATGCCGGTGTTGACGAATTGCGAGACGTCGAGTTGTTCGGGTGGTTCGAGGCGTGTTCGGGCGGTGAACTCGCGGAAGGCGTCGATGTCGTCGACGGGGATGTTGAGGACTCCCCGCTCTTCGATGAGGTTGACGAGGAGTCCCGCGCCGAGGATCGCCGCCAGGGTGCAGAGGGTGGCGAGCAGGGCGCAGGCAATGGCAGCGATTCCACGGCCGCTGATCCACCAGCGTCTGGGGAGGATCCGCGCCTGGGCGATGGAATTGGGAGAACTGCTCACCGCACACCTGGGTCGGATGGAGCCGGCACTTGGGTGTGATCAGGCCAGATCACGATCCTCGAAGAGGATGAAGGCCAGCAGGACGGCTGCCGAGATGTACGACAGCGAATACACCGCGCACCAACCGATGTAGTCCGCGGGGATCGCCCTTCCGGTGGCGATGGCAGCATCCATGTTGAAGGAAGCCAGAGACGGCAGGACTGTGGCAAACAATCTGGCAACAAAGACGACGATGACCTGATCGGGACCTGCTGCCTGTACCATGACGGGCGTCAGGTGCCCGACGACGAAGACGGTCAGGCAGGCGACGACGTTGACGATCATGGGAACGCGTGTGGAGATCGCGACGCTGAGTGCGGTGAGGACAGCAATCTCCATGAAGATGAGCGCGAGTCCGGGGATCACGCTGGTAGCCATTTCCCAGCGTTCGGGGACGGCGGTGGGGACGCGGAACGGTAACCAGGAGACGTCCGTCCAATGGACGAAGTCGAGCCGTCCGGAGCTGGCCTCGCGGGCGTCGTAGCCGGTCTTGTCGTAGGTGGAGAAGTAGAGAATGGCGCCTGTGACGCAGACCATGACGAGGAGGGCCTGCATCAGTCCGATGTACTTTCCGACGACGAACTGTCGCCGGTTGATGGGTTTGGAGAGGAGGGTCATGGCGGTGCGTCCTTCGATCTCTTCTGCGACCGAAGAACTTGCCAGCCAGACTCCGAGTGTGAGCCCGCCGAGGAGGATCATGGCGAGGCTGCATTCGATGTAGAACTTGGTTTCTCCTCCCTTTCCGACGAAGAAGGGGATGTACTTGAGCGTGAGGAGAAACAGACAGGTGAGAGAAACGATGAGGATGAAGGCCGGTTGGCGCATGGCCTCTTTGAGCGTTGCACGGGCGATCGTCCCGGCTCTGGTGGTGAATGATACG
>CAZUXX010000059.1:8143-11095 GCA_964624215.1 uncultured Planctomycetaceae bacterium | reverse complement strand
GAGCGTCTTGTGCTCCCGGTCAGCAAGCATCGTGGCGACGACGAGGCCACGCGCAGCCTGCACCGCAATAGCAGCAGCCGGCCAGTGAAGTGACACCGACGTGAGATGTTCCGGGGCGGGAAACACTCATATCAGCGACAACGAGTGCCCGCCGGGGAGAGCTCTGGGGCGAGAAAGCAAGAAGTTTTCGCCAGTGCTACACAGCGAAACGTCTGGCGGGATTCGCAGATTCGGAACCCGGCCGCGAGCTGCGGCCGGGCACGTTTGACAATGGACAGGACCGCTGCGATTTCAATCCGCCGCGGCAGACTTCGAATCGTTCGATGATCCACCCGATTCTGACTTGGAACTGCCACCATTGGCGGCAGAGGCATCCGCGGCTGCAGCCTTCTTGTAGCTGTCGCTGCGATAATCGGTCTGGTAGAAGCCGGATCCCCGGAAAATGATCCCGGCCCCCGCCCCGATGATCCGCTTGGCGGACGATTTCCCGCAGGTCGGGCACTTGCGGATCGGAGCAGCCTTAATCGACTGAAACACCTCCCATTCGTGTTCACACTTGGAGCAGCGGTACTCGTACGTCGGCATATCGATTCAGAACCTCGGAAACACCAACCCCGGGAGCGGGAGAGATGGAAGCACACTCACTCCCGGTGCGGTTGCACCCCGGGGGAGACACCCGATTATAGCCCCGAACCGACAGAAGTTGAGCGAACGGGGCATGTTCGATCGTTGTACCACCCCGGCGAATTCCGCGGCACACAGACAGGGGGCCATCCTCGCGACTTCCGCTTGCAGAAATTCCGAGAGGCATCCCGCATTATCAGGGCTGGATCAACCCTTCGCGAATCGCCCAGCGGCACAGGTCGAGACGGTCGTGGATTCCCAGTCGAGCCATCAGGCGGTACTTCTGGCTTTCAATCGCCTTCTCTGTGCTGCCCAGCTCTTCGGCGATTTCCTTCACCCGCCGCCCCTCCACCAGCTTCAGCAGCACGCGGACCTGCCGGGAAGTCAACCGCGGAACCCGACCGCCAAGACACACCTGAAAGCGGTTCCCCGGCTGCGTCAGGACAACACGCGTCGCCAGCTTGGGTGACAGTCGCCGCTCACCGTGGCAGATTGCGTGCAGTGACTCTTCGAGGTCCGTCAGCGAGTCCCGCTGGGAGAGCAGCCCGAAGACTCCCAGTTCGGCTGCCCGTTCCAGTTCGAGGTCGGAAAGGTCATCCGCCCACAGAGCCAGCCGCGTTTGCCTCTGGAGGATGACTGGTGACTGGGTAAACCGCTCGATCCCCTCGCGAAAACTCCGGGCACCGACGAGTGTCACCGTCGGCGGACTGAGTGCGATGGAGGCCAGTCCCTGCTTGACCTCCGATGTCCCCGCGATGAACCGAAGCGGCCACGCGCGAAGCCCGGCCAGAAGATCCAGTAGCAGGCGGTCATGATGAATCACCACCGCCGTGGGCACGTCCCGTCCGTTCTCCATCACAGCACCGGATGGTGCTTTCACCTGCAGCATCTCAAGCACGCTCTCAATTGAGGAAGGTGGTTCCCCGAATGACATCGTGATGAGGGTCGCGACAGGGGTGACAGTTGTACGTCACCCATAAGCGGCGTTGTCGGGATTTTCTCGCGGATGGCAGCCGCTTCAGAGCATTCACGCGAGAGCCGTCAAACGTGAGGCAGACAGCAGTCTCGCCGTGCCCTGCAGCATCCCGGAGAGCGATCAGACGACCGCGAGGCGAGTGAGGCCGGTGGATTGTACGGGCAATCCCCGATTGACCGTAGATGAATCCTGAGCGTCTGTTCTCATTTCGCCGAACGACCCGACGCACTCACCGCCTGGCAGGAGACATCGCGCAGCAGACACCTCCTTTATTGTCGTCAAACGAGCCGCCGCGACTTTCCCGGATCACCCGCGATCGTCAGTCTCCATCCGAACGGATGCCTCGGACAATTCCAAACGCGGACCATGTCCGGCGATTGTCACTTATCCAGCCGGTTCGAGCCTGCCGTCCAGCCCGACCGGCCAGGTCCGTCCACGAGACAGCGACTTGCCGCGGGGATGCAGGAGCCCATCCGGGCACCCGGGGACATCCGCTCACGAGATCCGGTTCCGAAGTGGTGCAGGACCACTCGTTTGCAGCCCTGCACCGCCGCGACCGTCCGGGACAGAACTATCCCTTCGAGGCGGCTGCTTCGCGGTCCTGCAGCAGCTGCATCCGGATGACGTGAACGCACACCCGCGTAGCCGTGATTGTGCAGCTCCTGGGCGAGGGAGGCGTCACCGGTTTCGACAATCCGCCCGGCCAGCATCACATGTGTGAACTGCGGGACGTTGTACTCCAGCAGCCGCTCGTGATGCGTGATGATCAGGACGCCCATGTGCGGTCCCGACAGTTTTTGCAGGCCTTCACTGACGACGCGGACCGCATCACTGTCGAGGCCGGAATCGGTTTCGTCGAGGATGGCGAACCGTGGTTTGAGCATCGCCAGCTGCAGAATTTCCATCCGCTTCTTCTCACCGCCGGAAAAACCTTCGTTGAGGTACCGGCGGGCGAACTCCGCATCGATGTTCAGCTCCTGCATGGTCTGCCTCAGCTCCGTGCGGAACTCCCGCATGGGCATCAGCTCTTCCCCTTCCTTGCGATTGGGGTTGCGGACATTCGTCACGGCATGCCGCAGGAAGTCGGCGACGCGGACGCCGGGGATGGTCACCGGATACTGAAACGCGAGAAACAGCCCCAGCCGGGCCCGCTCGCTGGGATCCAGCTCGGAAAGATCCGTCCCGTCAATCGAGATTGATCCCTCGGTGATTTCGTACTTCGGATGTCCGATCAGTGCGTACGCCAGCGTGCTCTTGCCGGAACCGTTCGGGCCCATCAGCGCATGCACTTCTCCCTGCTTCAACTCAAGGTTGACTCCCTTCAGAATCGGGACGTCCCCCACGTTGACGTG
>CAZUXX010000059.1:6685-8133 GCA_964624215.1 uncultured Planctomycetaceae bacterium | reverse complement strand
ACGTGCAGGTTCTCCACTTTCAGGCTGGCAGGCTGTTCCACGCTGGGTGCTCTTTCTCTCGACGACAAACTGACTTCAGGGAGACAGGACCGACGCACTCCCTTCCCGGCGATTGTTACCGTAAGTCCCGAAGCGTCAACATTCCACCGCGCAGGTCGGGGTTCTCAACTCCGGCAGCGGCCCGGTCCCAACTCACCAATTGCACAGCCCGCGGGGCTGGGCCAAGATGTCTGTTCACCCCAGTTTTCCTGCACGGAGACCGCTCCCATGCATTCAGTCTGGATCTTCACGCTCGGGCTCACCCTGGCGTACGGTACGGCTCTCCCGGCCCAATCCCCGAAATTTCGCGAAGTGGTAATCGACCCCGAAGCGGCACAGAAGACCTGTTATGCCGTGACACTGGCCGATGTCGACAACGACGGGGACGACGACATCGTCGTTGTCACTGAAAGCCGGGTGCAGTGGTATGCCAACCCGACTTGGGAAAAGCACATCATTCTCGAAGGCCGCACCGAACCGGACAACGTCTGCATCGCCCCCTATGACATCGACCGGGATGGCCGCGTCGACTTCGCACTCGGGGCCGGGTGGACCAAAGTCGGCACGATCCAGTGGATCAGCCGCGGTCCGGAAGGAGAACAATGGTCAGTCCACTTCATTGCCGTCGAGCCGTGGACCCACCGCATGCGCTGGGCCAATGTCCTTGGCCTGAATGAACCCCAGTTGACCGTATCGCCCCTGAATGCGACGGAGGGGGCCGGCGTGCGGCTGCTTGCTTTCACCATCCCGGCCGATCCGCGAAAAGATCGCTGGGAACCGACCGTCATCGACGACACGCTGAACCGGATGCATAACCACTGGCATCCGGAAACAAATCTGGGCAGCATCTCGACCACGATCACAGCCAGCCAGGAGGGAATCCATCTCCTGACGCGGAACGACGACCGCACCTTTCGCCGCCACAAGCTCGGCAGCGGCATGCCCGGCGAGTCCCCTGCGAGCATGGGCGCGGGGGAAGTGAAACCTGGTCTGTTGGAGAATGGCGACCAGTTCCTCGCGACGATCGAACCGATGCATGGTACGAGCGTCGTCATCTACACAGCCGGACAACCCCTGTTGCCAGTCGACCGGGAGATGGAACGTCGCGTCCTCGACGACTCGCTCAAACAGGGACATGCCATCTGGTGCACCAACATCGACGACGATCCGGCGTTTGAAATCGTCGCCGGCTTCCGGGAAGCATCGTCCGGAGAAGTGAAGGGACCGGGCATCTTCGTTTACGATTCACAGAATCCGGAAGGAACGAAGTGGAACAGGACCGTTATTGATGACGGGGGCATGGCCTGCGAGGATCTGTTGTGCGCCGACCTGAACGGGGATGGTCGCGAAGATATCGTCGCCGTCGGACGCGCCACGAAGAACGTCAAGTTGTATCTCAACATGGCCTC
>CAZUXX010000059.1:0-6675 GCA_964624215.1 uncultured Planctomycetaceae bacterium | reverse complement strand
AGCCCTGCCCGCTGACGCTGCCCGGTGGGCCTTGTCTGTGCGATCAGGGCTGTCTAACACGGGAGGGGAAACGCCCTCGCAATTCGTTTTCAGGAACCCTCAAGTTCAACTGGAGCCATTCAACTGGTGAGAGCGATGCGCAAGCTGCCGATTCTGTCTCTCTTCGTACTGACCCTGCTGTGCCCTGTCCTCTCCTCAGCAGAGGACATTTTCCCCGACGAGAATCTGCGGGAGGTCATTCGGGGCATCCTCAAGCACAAGCAGATCGACAAGCCCGAGATTGATCCGGCGGACCTGAAGACCATCTACTTTCTTGACGCCCGCAACGCCGGTATCTCGGATCTGACGGGACTCGAACGCTGCACCAACCTCGCGTCGATCGACCTGGGGCAAAACGCCATTACGAACGTGCAGCCGCTGGCCGCACTGAAGAACGTCCAGTCGCTGACCCTCGACCACAACGCGATCACAGAAGTCACGCCGCTCGATCAGATGCTGAGGCTGCAGTACCTGAAGCTGGATCACAACCAGATCAAGTCGCTCTCCGGACTCGAAACCCTGGAGAAGCTGCGGTCGCTGTACTTCGCGCACAATCAGGTGGAATCCCTCGCCCCACTGAAGGCTCTGGCGAAGCTCCATTCACTCGATGCCAGCCACAATCAGGTTGAGGACCTGTCCCCCCTGTCCGGGCTCAAGTTGCTGAGTTCGCTCGATTTGAAGCACAACCGGATCACAGAGCTTGCGCCCCTGAAAGGTCTTCGCGAACTGCACTTCACACTCCTCGACGGCAACCCGCTGAAGGATCTTTCCCCGCTCGTGGAGATGGCCCGTGAGGATGTCATGGACAAGCAGGAATTCGCCCCTTACTGGAATGTGTATCTGTCCATCGACGCACTCCCGGATGCGGCCAAGGCCCAGGTCGAGGAACTGAAATCGCTCGGCGTACGCATCAACCGCCGATGACACTGCCGCCCATCCCGGACCTGCCGCGCGAGCTCGCTGGCCTGTTGCGACAAATCCCTCCCGGCCGCATCACGACCTACGGCGAACTCGCAGGGGCTCTCGGAGACGAGAGGGCCGCACGGTGGGTCGGCGAATGGCTGGTCAATCATGCTCATACCGCCGAGTGTCCCTGCCATCGTGTCGTCCGCAAGACAGGCGAACCCGGGTTGTACGGTGGTGGAGCGGCCGACGCCAAACTGCGTTTGCTGCGGCAGGAGGGGCACATCCTGCGTGGCGGGCGTCTCGACGTCTCGGACCGGATGACAGCGGCCGAATTTCGATCGCGGCGCTCACTCGAAGGCCTGAAGAAGTACCAGATCGATCTGTCGGGCCGACTCAACCTGGCCGAGAACCGGGATTCCGACCACGCAGAGTACTACTGCGGACTTGATGTGGCCTACCAGGCCGATGGAACGGCCGTCGCCGCCGCAGTCGTACTCGATACCGGCACTCTCACAACCCAGCTCGAACTTGTGGTCTGCGAATCGACACGGTTCCCGTACCTCTCGGGCTATTTGACGTTCCGGGAACTTCCGATTCTTCTGAAGCTCTGGAGCGAACTCCCGGCGGATGTCCGATGCCACTGCATCGCCTTTGTCGATGGCAACGGAATTCTTCATCCACGCCGCGCAGGAATCGCCGCCTGCTTCGGGGTCGAAGCCGGCGTACCGACAATCGGTGTCGGCAAATCACTCTTGTGTGGTCGCCTGATCGAAGCCCCCGTCGATTGGGCGGCCTCCGGGATCGTGATCCACGACGAGCAGCCGGTTGCTGCCGTTCTGAAGAGCCGCAGCTCGACAAAGCCGATTTACATTTCGCCGGGCAACCTGCTGTCTTTGCCACAGGCTGTCCCGATCGCCAATCGCTGCCTCACAGACCACCGACTGCCCGAACCGGTCCACCGCGCAGACCGTTTGAGTAAACGCAGCAAACTGCGTTGCCAATGAGGTTCACAGGCTGATGTCGCGACGTCAGGCCCGGGAAAGTGGACTTCCCGCCTGTCAAAAGCTGCCGACCGGCTCGCCGTCGTTCCGCATCACCAGACGGTCGTAGAGCTGGACACTCAGGTTCTCCGAGAGCATCCGCACCTGGTCATCACCCAGCAGGTGATGTGCCCCTCCGGGATGGAAGCTGGATGGCCCCCAGTCCTGCTGAATCCCTCCCAGGAGGTTCGGGAAGTAGGCCTTCGACGGGTCCGGGAACGGGCCGTAATTGATCGAAACGCTGGTTCCCTCATAGGTGGGAGGCGCGGCCGGATTGAACCAGCGGGCCACGACCGCGGCGCTCGAGCCGTCAATCCAGACGGAGGCGTTCTGCTCACGCGTTTCCGCCAGCAGAATCGTGTTGGAGGTGCCGTCCGTAATATCTGCAAACCGGACCTTGGAACCCGGGTACATGATTCCTTCGGCCGAGGTTCCCGGAGCGCCCGAAAGACTCAACACATTCTTGCCCCCCATGGCGACATAGTTACGAATCGCCATTGTCGACGAGTTGACCGAACCGCCGGTATACAGAGCGTCGGTGCTGAAATCTCCGCCGGCAAAGCTGGGACAGCGGTAGACATCAATCACCGTCTGGGCCGCATTGCGATTCACCAGGGCCAGTGAGGACACGTTGTAGTCGATCAGGTTGCGGACGTTCGCCTGCTCCAGCTGCGGCAGAATCAGGCTGGCGAAGCTGTGAAGGTGTCGGGCGGCGAGATTGTCGTCGCTCGCCCCGCTGTATTCCCAGACGCCGGTATTCATCGGGCTCGTCGAACTCGGCGGAAAGACCTTGTGCGACCCCTCGTAATTGTGCAGAGCGATTCCGATATTGTGCAGATGGTCCTGGCACTGACTTTTCCGAGCCGCCTCCCGAACCTGCTGCACGGCTGGCAGCAGAAGTGCCACCAGAATGGCGATGATCGCGATGACCACCAGCAACTCGATCAGGGTGAATCCTCTGACACGGCGGGGCATGTGCGCTTCCTGGAAGGAGGGTAGGGCGCGAGGCGGGACATTCAGACGTTTCTAATATTATGAGATTGTAATGTCCCGTCAACCAACAGCACGAGAGCGCCCCACGTGCTTCTGACAGCGGGTGTCCGGTCCATCCGGCCCCTGCCCGGTTCGGGCGACGCCGCGAACGTCGATAGCGAGAACGCTCGCCGGTCAGGCCAACAGCATCGCACTGCCCAGGACGATGGCCATCAAACTGCCAGCCGCGACAGCGAGCCGGCCGCGATACTTCCCCTCGGTTGCGTCATCAAGGCGAATCGCCGCTGCCCAGAGGCCGAACAGGAAGGTCAGCCCGCCAACGAGGGCCGCGAGAATCCCCAGGCGTTCCAGACGCAGTTGCGGTCCGAGTTGTGCCATCAGGATGTTGTTCACCTGCGGCCGCAGCCAGACTCGCCAGTGCATCTGATACACCGACGGCCGGAACTCACCGACCTCGACCGTCGATCGTTCGACGACGCGCTCGACGATGGCTTCCGAGTCTCGCAGGAGCGCCGGGGTGATCGGAAGTCCCGCAGACTCGAACCCGTTCGTCTCCCGCAGGTAGGCGTCAATTTCGTGTCGCAGTCGCTCGTAAAGCTCTGCCTCGGCCTCGTCTGGCGTGGAATACCGTCGACTGGAGAGCACGAAGGAACGCGACGCCGACGACTTGTCGACCTCCGGTTGGTGATGGACCCAGTCCGGCAGTTCGTCGATCTTCTGACCCGTGGTGGCAAACCCGTCGTAAGAAGTCAGCTCTGATGTCACCGGGCCGGGTGAATCACTGGACTGCTGATCGTGCGGGGCCGTGAGTCGGCGTGCAGCCTCTGCTTGTTCAAGCGCCTGCCTCTCGAGTTGTTCGGACTGCAGGGAGGCAGTCTGAATCTGGCTGTCACGAACAGAGTAGAGCCCTACGGCCAGCAGTGGCAGCGCCCCCAGGCCGATCAGCAGTAAAACCCAGGCTCCGCTCCGCACCGCAGTCGACTGGCGGGTACCAATCACAACCAGCAACACCAACAGACCCATCACCGCGATGATGTAGATCGGCACAAGGGCCGGACGGTTCTGGACAGCAGTCACCGCAGCCCCCGGTCTGTCAGGACGGTGCGACGCCTCGGGCGGTATCCCTTCCGCCTCGAATGTCGGTGCCGGGGGGGCCTCGCCGAGGGGAGTCGTTTCGTCGATGACGTAGCCGACGCTGAATCTCTCAGCATCACCATGCTGCGACACATCACCATGCTGTGCCACGGGCGACGAATCAAAGGCAGCGGCCCCGATGCGGACCTGCTCACCAGCACCGTCCACGACCACTGCCGCCCCGCCAGGGGGAGGGGAGTCCACTCCGTAGGTCAACCGCGCAGAATCGACGCTTGAAATCGCCTCGGCAGGTTGGGCGACGTCGCGAACCGGCGTCATCATCCAGCCCGCCACCACCAGCAGGATCGCAGCGGCAACGACCGCCCCGAGTGCACGACCTCCGTTCACAGCAGCCGCCCGCAGCTGTGGCGAGCAGACGATAATGACCGCTCCCAGCGGCATCAGCACACACAGGAGCAGGAACGCGATCAGAAACAGCCCGGCGATCCCCATGGCATCCTCCCTAGCGCAGGCCCATGCGGCCTGCTTTCGGCCCGACCCATGCCGCGGTCAACTGAACTGTTGCCGACAGCGACGCGCCCCACAACATCGCCCACGCCTGCGGGAATGCGAAAATCGCAGACCATAACCAGGCGATCAGTGCGGTCATCAAAACGCTGGTGGCGCTGAAGCGCCGTTCACGAAAGACGTCGACCTGCCTCCCCCAGCTTCGCAGAGCAAACAGCCCCCCGAAGAAAATCAGATAACCCATCAGCGTCGGCACCCGGTAGTCACCTGTGCCGACGATCAGATCCCGCTCACCGAGGGAGGTGAACAGTCCGTCTACCTGGTGACCAACGAACAACTCCGCCGCGTCAAACTGCAGAAATCGGGTCAGTCCCCACGCCGTTGCTCCTGTCGCCAGTCCCGCGGTGGCAAGCAGGCTCCGTCGAAGTCCGCTGCTGGAATCGTTCGTCCCCGGCTTGCCTTCCGTCACTTTCAGAACAAGCGTTAACAGCCACGCGGCGACCAGCAGCGTCACACTGAACAGCGCCAAGACGCCCGGATCCGGTTCCCTGACCCGTCCCAACCAGAACTGGGAGGGTGCAACGGCCGCGATACCGGCTGTGAACAGGGCGATAAAGAGGGGAGTCAGGGTCGCGCTTGTCAGCCATTCGCCGGCGCGGCGACTGCCGGTACGGGGCCGGGTCGGCTTCGTACGTCCGACTTCGGGAAGCGGAGGAGGCGATCCCTCCCTCGCGGGAGGGGGGCTCGTTGCAGGTCGCACCGCATGGACGAACAGCAGGGCGGCATAGCCGGCCATGGCCCCCTGGATCGCATACAGAAACCACATGCCCTGGTTCCGAGAGGGCATCCAGGCCATCATGCCTGCAACGGCAGTCACGCCGATCCAGACACGTCCCATACCCCGGGGGAACAGAAACGACCATCGCCGGGCGCCTGTCCCCTCCTCGAACACCAGCGGGCCGCGCCAGTGTCGCAGGAGTGTGTATCCGATCCAGGTGAGCCCGATCATGCCGAAGAAAAACTCCGGCGCGTTCGGATCAATCCCGCGCACGATCATGGCGACACTGGCGATGACAAAGATCAGCCAGAGTCCCCGCGCCGTCGGGAGAAAACCGACTCGACCGGGGTCCTGCCGTGACGGGATCGCTGGCGGAACCAGCCCCGGTTGCGAGTAGTGAGTCCGTGACTGGAATGCCGTCTCCTTGACGACTCCGACGCGGGTGTCTGCCTCGCCGAGGAACGTCACCTCGGTGTACTCCGGCTCTCCCGATTTCCCGACGACAGCGTTCTCGAACGCCCGCTCAAAGGCCGTCACCGAACGGAACCGCTTCTCGGGGTCTTTCTCGAGAGCCTGGGCCAGGACCGGCCTGACTCTCGGAGGGAGTTTGTCCAGGTCCGGCTTTTCAGAAAGATGCTTCATCAGAATCTCGCCGGTCGACTCTCCGTCGAACGGAACGCGACCGGTCAGCATCTCGTAGAGAATCACGCCGAGGGCATATATGTCGACCTCTTTCCCGTAGCGCCCCTTCGCCACCTCGGGTGCCATGTAGTAAACGGTGCCGACGGACTGAGTCTGTGCTGACCGCCGTGACGGTGTGATGAACTTCGACAGTCCCACATCGCCCACCTTGACCGTCCCCTCTTCCATGAAGACGTTTGCCGGCTTCATGTCGCGGTGCACCAGCCCGCGGCTGTGCAGAAACGAGACTCCTGCCGCCAGCCCCTTCATCCACCTCCGGACCTCCTCCATCGGCATCCCGTCAGGATGCCGGCGGATCGCCGACTCGAGCGTCTCCCCGGCGACGTACTCCATGATGATCCAGTGATCGCCATCGGCATCGGTCCGGACATCGAAGATCGTCACCAGATTGGGGTGCGAGAGGTTCAGACACTGTCGCACTCCCCGCAACTCGATCTCGGTGTTGTTCTGCAGCAGCTTCAGGGCGACTTCCCGCCCGGCATCGCTCAGCGCGTAATAAACCTCGCCAAAGCCCCCTCGATAGATCGCACGCTTGATCGTGTATCCGTCGAGGACTCGCGATTCTGGCGAAAAGGTGAACTTCATGATCGATCCGTTCGCTGAGAGTTCAGCCGG
>CAZUXX010000058.1:3078-11098 GCA_964624215.1 uncultured Planctomycetaceae bacterium | reverse complement strand
GCCGTACTCGATGCCGTTGTGCACCATCTTGACATAGTGCCCGGCACCATCTTCGCCGACCCACTCGCAGCAGGGGGCATCCCCCTCGACCTTGGCGGAGATCGCCTGCAGGATCTCCTTGACATGCGGCCAGGCTTCTTCGTGCCCGCCCGGCATAATGGATGGCACCTTCAGGGCCCCTTCCTCCCCACCGGAAACACCAGTCCCGATGAAGGCGAGCTTCGCCTCGCGGAGCTCCTTCGAGCGGCGGTTCGTATCGGGAAAGTACGAATTCCCGCCATCGATGATGATGTCGCCCTCTTCCAGAAGCGGCTTGAGCTGCTCGATAACCGCATCCACGGGAGCTCCGGCCTTCACCATGATCATCACGCGCCGCGGGCGCTTGAGGGAGGCTACGAACTCTTCAAGAGTGTGATATCCGTGAATCCGGTCGGCTGTTCCTTCCCAGACCTTGTCTGCCGGCTCGTCCTTCAGACCTCCGGTGAACTCATCGGTCACCGACGTGGTGCGGTTGTACACCGCAACAGAGTAGCCATGGTTGGCCATGTTCAGGACGAGGTTCTGGCCCATCACAGCCAGGCCGATCAAACCGATGTCGTTCTGCATCGTCAGTCAGGGTCGGAAAAGAGCAATGCCCGCGCAGCAGCCTGCGCCAGGCGGAAAAGAGACAATCATTTCACCTCGCAGACCGGTCAGCCTGCGTTGCGGTGGCCGCGATCAGGGCTGGTGACCGAGCTGGGCTGCCTGCCGCCGGTACTTCAGCGCCCGCTGGTGCAGCTCCCGCTGCTTGGGCTTGCTGGAAGTCAACCTTGCCAGTCGCTCGTACTTTTCGGCCAGCGCCGTCTTGACCTTCTGCAGCGCTTCTTTGCTTTTTACTTTGCTGTTCATGGGAGAATCCCTGCGAGGTCCGCGCAGAACGCGTCCCTGTTCAACCCGATTGCCTCAGAAACCGCGAAGTATAGCGGACCGTCGGCTTGTTCCTAGTGAGTTGGTTCGATTCGGCCAGAATCTGATCGCGGAGCAGCCGAATCTCGAATTCGGGGAACGAGTTGCTGGGATCGAGCCCGTCGACTGGCTGAGTCCCTCCCCCTGATCCGTGTCACTTGGCGTCGGTGAGGGACAGTCGCGGCGGTAACGATTTCTTCGCTCCATGCCGGCTTCCGCGGGGGGGCTCGATCTGGCCGAATGTTCAGAAGGCGACGGTGGCTGTTTCGGTTTCGTCCTCTTTAAAAGCGCGGTGGGGCGTTCCGCACCCTTGTGCCAGCGCTCTGCGGGGCCGGTCTTGAGGTTACCGCACGTCCCACATCTTCGATTTTGTCGAAATAACCGGATTATCTGTTCCAGCCGGTGCAGGCGCGCCGATGAAGTGACTGAGGTTCGTCTCCGAACACCACGCCGCGACTGCGGCGCACGCCCGTCTGACTGGAAGGAGTGGAGTCAATGCTTCCGCCACGAAAATGGCTGTGGAGTCTGGGGCTGTTAGCGGCTGCGCCTGTCGCTGCGATGGCCGGCCCTCTGGACTTCCTGAAGCCCAAGACCGAGACGCCACAGGCCGCCTCGGCGGAATTCAATCACAAGGTCGCTCAGGATATTGCCGAGGCATTGCGGAATGCCCGCCTGGTCGGCAAGGACATCGACATCGAGTTCATCGGCGGTGTCGCTCGCCTGAAGGGGCAGATCGCAGATGAAGCCCAGAGGGCCCGGGCGACCCAGATCGTCTCCCAGGTGCCGGGAGTCAAGTCGGTCGAGAACCAGCTGACGCTGATGTCCGGCGCCCCCCGGAAGATGCCCAACTCGCCCGTCCAGCAGGCCGGCTTCAATCCGCAGGGACAGCAGGGCGTCCAGCAAGTCGACTATACTCCGTCAGCCGATCCGTTCGGCCGCACGCAGCCGCAGCTCGACAGTTCCTCCGCAGCCGACAACCAGATCGTTGCCCAGCAGATCGCTGAAGCGGTCACGGCGACCGGACTGCAGAACTACGAACTTGAAATCCGGTTCAAGGACGGTCAGTGCACGCTGATCGGTTCTGTCGACAACCAGTCCCAGGCGATTGCGGCCAACGAGGCGGCCGCCAGCGTCCCGGGCGTGAAGAGCGTCGTCAACCGGTTGACGGTTGGTGGTCGCCCGGTGAGCGTCGCCGATCAGCAGGCGGGTCGGGGCCCGCAGCAGATGGCCCAGTTCCAGCCGTATCCGAACCCCCAGGCAGCCCAGATGGTATACGCGGGCCAACAGGGGATGGCTTCCCGCGGACCGCAGGCCGCCGGTCAACCGCCGGTGCGAATGGTTTCGGCGGAGAACGGCGAAGCCGGTCCGGGCTATCCGCCCGGTTACCCCTACGGCCCGGGAGCCTATCCGCCCGGATACGCTCCACAGTCTCACATGCACCCGGGTGCTCATCCGCCCATCGGGCCGCACCAGGTCTACAACAGCCCGAATGTCCCGGACAATGCCTGGCCGGCATACGCTCCGTATCCAAACTATGCGGCCGTGAGTTATCCCAGCCAGTACGACGCCTCGGCGTTCCCGTACATCGGACCGTTCTACCCGTATCCGCAGGTGCCACTGGGATGGCGCAAGGCCGAGCTGGTCTGGGATGACGGATACTGGAACCTCAAGTTCGACTCGAAGACGGATCGTTGGTGGTGGTTCCTGAAGCCGGACAACTGGCACTAGACCCATTCAGCGGACGTGCCGTGTCCGTGGCGGCCTCAAACTGCAGTCTTGCAGGCCGGTGGTCACCGGATGGCTGACACGACCGGCCCGGAACCTCATGAGCTGACCCACTCAAGTGGCCTCTCGTGCGACCGTTCGCGCGAGTGGCCATTTTCTTTTTGGGTCGATCCGACTCTGACGCACACCGTTCGGGCCGGCCGCTGGCCCCTGGAGCACGGGCCCCCGCTGCACCGGCCAGACCCCTCTGCTCAGATATCCAGTTCCGGCGACGGTCGGATATCTGCTTTCAGCGCTCGTTCCATCTGTGCCAGGGCGTTGTGATGCTCCTCAAGCGTGTTGGCGGCAGAGCAGTCCGATGGAACGAACAGGCGGAAGTCCCGCATGTACGCATCATTGGCGGTAAACAGGACACAAATGTTTGTCGCCACGCCCGTGAGGATCAGCGACCCGCAGTCGAGGTGACTCAGCAGAATGTCGAGCGTCGTCGAAAAGAACCCCGAATGCTTCGGTTTGAGGACGAAATAGTCCTCCCGGTCCGGAGGCAGCATTTTCGTGATTTCTTTTCCGCGGCTTTCCGCACGTGAGCAGTGATCGACCTGCGCCTGAAAGTCAGACCGCCAGCGCCCGAAGTTGTCGTTGACGTAAATGACCGGGACATCCCGCTCGCGGGCCCGCTGCTTGAGGGCCCGGATCTTCCGAGCCATGGGGAGCGCATGCTCCAGCAGCAACTCCCCGTCGTCAAAGTCGAGGTCGTTGATCACGTCGATCAGTAGCAGTGCGAACCGGTTGACCTCGGACCGTGGTCGGCGTTCCATACGCGCGGTCTCCACAGAAAACCGACGCCGCAGCCCGGAGGCCATGACGTCGGTGTGTGCGAGTCAGGAAGTGAGGCGGGGCCAGTGCACAAGGGAAGAATGTCTGCCGTCTGGCAGATATCGAATCTGTCATTCCGGCGAGCGGAAGACGACTGACCGGAGAATCTCCGCCGCCAGCGGTGACGGTCGGGACTCACTGCGCGGCCGCAAGGGCCGCCTGTTTGTTGATGCTCTTCGAGACCCGCGTGAGGAGCTTGTCCGCAGCTTCCTCCTGCTTCATGTTCTCCTTGAGCAGCTTGAGCGGTTCTTCGAGGCCGAGGACCTCCGCCCACGTGCAGAGGGTTCCGTACGTGGCGATCTCGTAATGCTCGACCTTCTGGGCTGCCGCGATGATGAGCGCGTCGAGCACATCCGGTGCGGCATCCTCTTCCAGAAGTGAGGATCCCTCTTCGAGAAGACCCTCCATCGCCTCACACTTCTTGGAACGGGGCTTCAGTGACAACGCTTCGAACGCCTTCTCCACACGTTCCACCTGCTGCTTTGTCTCTTCCAGATGATCGTTGATGGCCGCCTTCAGTTTTTCGTCGGTGGCCCCTTTGGCCATTTTGGGAAGGGCTCGCACCAGTTGCTTTTCGGCACTGAGGACATCACGCAGTTCATCAACGAACGCATCGCGGAGGGAATCCAAAGACATGTTGCTTTTCTCCTGGAAGGTGATCTGACCGGCCCGCACCCTCCAAGGCAAGTTGTGTGCCGGATGTATCAGTCAGCAGTGATTGCAACGGGATTTGGCCTCGTGGCGGCAGGTACTGATCCACAAGCACAGGGAAGCGGACACCGCCAATCGCACATAAGTGACGAACAAACGCGGCGGCTGGATCGGGAATGATTAACTCATGGCAGAGTCGCGAGAGATCGCAGCCACTGCAACGGAATGCGCAGTCAACGATGACGCGGGTGTCGGGCACGCACTTGTTTCACTGTCGATATGGTTCCTTCACTCACAGTCCGGCGCCGACGCACTCCGCCGCGTGATGGCTGTCCGTCGCGCTGCGATCGGAGGGAATCAATCGACGGGAAACCGAACCGGGCGGCAATGCCTTGCGGCTCATCCGACCTGGCGGGCACGAGTCGTGAGCTGCGGGCTGGCTTGTCATCAGCCGTGATGGTGCGTGGGCGTTCACGTGCGGGAGAAAACCATTCGCTTTGTCGGTCGCTTCTGCGCAGTCAGAAGTCGTCGTCGCTCCAGACGTGGACACCTTGCTCGAAATTCGGCGCGTCCCTAAGATACCCGCCTTTCCAGCTGAGCGGGTGCCTGCAACGTGCCAGTTCACCGGCGGTTACGGTCCTGTGGCTGGAGACGATCGATGCCGGCGCGGGCGGCGAAGCGCTTGCTTTCGTCGCCAGGGGACGGTTCAGGCGACGCACACGAACGATATGGGGCGGGGACGGACATCAACTGACCCGCGCAAGTTCCACCCGAAAGGTTGGCCGACGTGACGGGGATGTTGTTGACGATCCTGGCTGACGCCGCAGCGAATGCGCCTGACCCTGGACAGGGAGGCGGGCTGGGCCAGTTGCTGATTGTTTTTGGCCCGTTGATCATCGCTTTCCTGGTGATCAATCATCTGGTGATTACACGGCCGCAGCAGAAAGAGCAGCAGCGGCACCAGGAGATGCTGGGCTCTTTGAAGAAGAACGACCGCGTGGTGACCGCAGGTGGGATCATCGGCACCATCGTGAGTGTTTCGGAAGACAAGAAAGAAGTCACGCTGCGCGTCGATGACAATGCCCGGATCAAGTTCCGGGCGGAGTACATCCGCGGTTTGCTTGATGACTCGGCCGCAGCCGACTCGAAGGCGGAGGGGAAGAAGTGATTCCGCTCGCGCTTCGCTCTGAAGACAGGACACGACAGGGATTGCCCGGAGACGGCACGCAGGGAGACGACGTGCGATGAACAGTTTCGGATTCGGAGCAGCATTGCTGGCACAGGCGGCCGGTGATGCAGCACAGGAGGCGGCCGTGCAGGCTCAGCCGGCCGCAGGCAGCCCCCTGGGCTGGCAGGCTCTGCTGATTGTTGCCTCTGTCGTCATCATCCCGTTCGCAATCGGCCACTTTCTGGCCCGGTCGATCAAGATGAAGGATGCGGCCTTCCGCATCGGTGTCGTGCTCTTCGCACTGACCCTGGCGGTTGCTCCGTTTGTCTCCAATTTTTTCAGGACCGGTTCGTTCATCGAGGGCGTTTTCAACCTCGGGATCGATCTCGCGGGCGGAACCAACCTGCTTTACCAGGTTGACCGGGAGAAGGCAGCCGCGCTCGGTAAGACGGTCGACGGCGGCACCATGGACAAGCTGGTCGAAGGGGTTGCCCGCCGCGTCAATCCGTCAGGGACCGAAGAGGTCACCGTGCGCCGCGTCGGTGAGGACCGTGTCGAAGTCATCGTCCCCGGGGCCGACCAGGAGCGGACCGAAGCGGTCAAGCGGAACATTGTCTCGCTCGGCTCGCTGGAGTTCACGATCGTTGTCAACCAGCAGAAGCACCCCGAACTCTACGAGCGCGGTCGCGAGATGCTCGACGACCCCTCGCAGAAGGTCATTCGCAACGCGAGCGGAGAGATCGTTGCTCGCTGGGTTCCGGTGGCGTTTGACGATGAGGGAAATCCGAAGCTGACGGTCGACCCGGGAATGGAACTGCAGCGGCCCGCAACGGTTCGCGGCAAGGAAGGGGTCGAAGTGCTCGTCCTGAACGAGCCGAACGAACGGGACCGCATTACCGGGCGGTTTCTCGTCAACGCCCAGGAGCGGATCGAGCCGCGAGGCCGGGTCGTTGCCTTCAACTTCAACAGCGAAGGGGGCAGCAAGTTCTACGATCTCACTGTCGAGTATCAGTCGCGTGAGGGAGAGCACGCCCACAAGCTGGCGATCGTGCTCAACGACGAGATTCACTCGGCTCCGGTCGTGAACGAGCCGATCAGCACGAGTGGAACCATCTCCGGGCGCTTCACGGCGGCCGAGGTCCGCGAGCTCGTCAATGTGCTGAATGCCGGAGCGCTTGAGGTTCCCCTCAAACCGAATCCCGTCAGTGAATTCACCGTCAGCCCGCTGCTGGGACAGGACGTGCAGGAGGCCGGAACACGGGCCCTGATCATTGCGTCGGTGACTGTGTTCCTCTTTATGCTCCTGTATTACTGGAAGGCCGGTGTCGTCGCTGACATCTGTCTTCTGGTCAACGTCGCGCTCGTGCTGGGCGTGATGGCCATGATCGATGCCACGCTCACCCTGCCCGGACTCGCCGGTCTGGTGCTCGTGATCGGGATGGCGGTCGATGCAAACGTGCTGATTTTCGAGCGCATTCGCGAAGAGCTGAACAAGGGTTCCAGCCTGCGGATGGGGATCCATAACGGCTTTGACAAGGCTCTTTCGACAATCGTCGACGCCAACCTGACGACGCTCATCACGGCGATCGTGCTGTACGTCATCGGCACGGATCAGGTGAAAGGATTCGCTGTCACCCTGTTCATCGGCATCGTCTGCTCGATGTTCACGGCACTGTATCTGGGCAAGCTGATCTTCGACATCCTCGAACGGATGCGGCTGCTCCATTCGCTGCCGATGGCCAGCATCGTTGGAACGACACGGATCAATTTTGTCGGCAAGGCGCGGGCATCTTCGATCGTTTCCGGCATCGTCATTCTCGTGGGAATGGCAGGTGTCTTTACCCGTGGCCCGCAGAATTTTGACATCGATTTCTCGGGCGGGGTGATGGTGACCTTTCAGTTCGATGAGGCCGCCGAAATCCCCACCGTCGATCAGGCTCGTGAGTTGCTTCGCGAGAAGCTCGGCGACGACATTACCGTCGAACAGCTGACCCAGGAGACCAACGGCGAGGAAGAGCGGCTCGTGCGTCTGCGGACAACCGAAGACGACGTCGATAAAGTCACCGCCGGGATCAATGCGGCGTTCGAAGGCTCGCCGTACCGGTTGGTCCGTCAGGATGTCCGCGATCTGAAGATCGAGCCACTCGTCGCAGATACGGAGGCTGATCCCGAACAGGAGAACCAGTTTGCCGGCGGGCAGCAGGCAACTTTCTCGGTCGAGGAAGCCATGCTGCCCGAGTCGGTCAAGGAAGAGGTTCTCGTCGCCCTCGCGTCTCTTGACAAGGAACGGTACCGGGAGGCCAGCGAACTCATCGAAGTGCGTGTGGATGAAGATGAGCCGGAAGAGGCGGGTGGCAAGCGACACAATTTCGTGGTCCGGGCCCGCCCCGTTGTGACGGCGGCCGACTTCGAGCAGGCCCTCACGCAGATGCAGGCCGATCTCGAAGCAAACCCGTTCTTCTTCGAAAAGAACACTTTCGATTCGCAAGTCGGACGTGAAATGCAGATGACCGCCCTGCTGGCGATCGTCATCAGCCTGGCGGCGATCGTCCTCTACCTCTGGTTCCGCTTCCAGGGGGTCACGTTCGGGCTGGCCGCAATCGTGGCACTGGTGCACGACGTGCTGGTTGTCCTCGGGTTGACCGCACTTGCTTC
>CAZUXX010000058.1:1111-3068 GCA_964624215.1 uncultured Planctomycetaceae bacterium | reverse complement strand
GGCTCATGGACTTCAAGATCAATCTGCCAATGGTGGCCGCCTTCCTGACGATCGTCGGATACTCACTCAACGACACGATCGTGGTGTTCGACCGCATCCGCGAGATTCGGGGCAAGAATCCGCGACTGACCTCCGAGATGGTCAACGCCAGTGTCAATCAGACCCTCTCCCGAACCCTGCTGACGTCCCTGACGACACTGATCGTGGTCGGCATCCTGTATGTTCTGGGAGGAGAGGGAATTCACGGATTCGCGTTCTGTCTGATGATGGGAATCATCGTCGGTACTTACAGTTCGATTTATATCGCCAGTCCGGTTCTGCTGTGGCTGACGAACCGCTCACAGCCGCAGGCGACCCGGACCGCCACGGCCACTGCCGCCTGATCTCCAGACGAGCCTGACGCAATGGCCAGCGACGATTTCGCCAGTTTCGACCCCCCGATCGAGGCCGAGAAGAAAGGCAGCAAGACCTGTCTGATTGTCTCTCTCGTGCTCGGCGGATTGTTGTTGTGCGTTCTGTGCTGCTGTGGCGGCGGTTATTTCCTGATGAACGTCGGCGGTTCGCAGTTCGCGGAGTCCGCCCGCCTGGCCGTACAGGATGATCCGACGGTCCAGGAGCACATTGGGGAGATCCAGTCGATCGAGCTCGACTGGATGCAGAGTATCGAGCGTCAATCGCAGCCGGGCGAAGAGCGGATGTTTGCCTTCACCATCTCGGGAACAAAGGGATCCGGAACGCTCACGATCTACATCAATGAAGCCAATCAGGCCGAGGCTGAGACGGGCGAGCTGTTGACGGAGGATGGCGAACTGCACTACCTCGGCGGCGATCCCGCCATCGAGGAGGAGGCGATTGGCGAGATCGAAGAAGATGCCCCCCTCGAGCCGGAAGAAGAGGCACCAGACGGGATGTAGTCGGGTCTCACCCCCTGCTGCAACGGATTGGGAGCAGGGGGCGGCCGAGAGTGCTCACCGGATAGCGAACTGAGCAGGCTCCGTTGATGTCTGAGGTCGGGTGCCGCGTCCTCTTCTGATCCACCAGGTATACATGACGACTCCAGTCGATTCGCTTGTCCGCCCGGCCGTGCTTCGTATCGAAGGGTATGTGCCGGGGGAGCAGCCGCAGGGAGGAGGCTGGGTCAAGCTCAATACGAACGAGAATCCCTATCCTCCCTCTCCAGCGATCAAGGGAGCGATCGACGCTGCCGCCGAGCGGCTGCAGATTTACCCGGACCCGCTCGGACGGGCCTTCAGGCAGGCCGCCGCAGACGTCTACGGTGTCGATCCCGAGTGGATTCTTCCGGCGAACGGATCGGACGAGAATCTCACGATCCTGATGCGGACGTTTGCTGATCCGCAGGACACGATCGGCTACCCGTATCCCAGCTACATCCTGTACGAGACGCTCGCCGATATTCAGGGAGCTGCCCACGTTCGCCTCCCGCTGCGGGCGGACTGGGAATGGGACCTTGAGTCCACACGCCTGCTGCGCGAGCGATGCAAGCTGCTGTTTGTCCCGAACCCCAACTCCCCGTCGGGTAACCTCTGGTCGGACGAAACCATCGAGGCGCTTGTCCCGCCGCGCGGCGTCCTGGTCCTCGATGGGGCTTACTGCGACTTTGCAGAGTCGGACAGCGAAATCGGGATCCTGGACGGCCCGGTGGGTCGGCGCGTCGTGATTACCCGCACACTCAGCAAGTCCTACAGCCTGGCGGGGCTCCGCTTCGGGTTTGCGATCGCCCATCCGGATCTCATTTCCCAGATGCGGAAGGTCAAGGACAGCTACAACTGTGACTCTCTGAGCCTGGCCGCTGCCGAAGCGGCGGTGCGGGACCAGGACTGGATGCAGGAGAACGTCCGGAAGATCAGGGCCACCCGCACACGACTTGACGGGGAGCTTGTGCGGCTCGGCTTTGAGGTGATCCCCAGTCAGGCCAACTTCGTCTGGGCCCGGCACG
>CAZUXX010000058.1:0-1101 GCA_964624215.1 uncultured Planctomycetaceae bacterium | reverse complement strand
AAGACCGAAAGGTGCTCGTCCGCTACATGGTCTTCCCGGGATGGCAGGAATCGGCAGACTCGCCTCCCTTCGACGGTTTGCGAATCACCGTCGGAACGGATGAGCAAATCGACCGCTTCCTGGAGATCCTCGCAGAAGTTCTGGCACAGCTCGGCCTTTGATACTCACTTTGTCGCTTCCTCCTGATCTGCTCATGGCTCGCTCGGCGAAAATCGACCGGAAAACTGGCGAAACCGACATTCAACTGTCTCTCAATCTCGATGGCAGCGGTCAATCGAAAATCGAGACCGGAGTCGGCTTCTTCGACCACATGTTGACGCTGTTTGCGCGGCACGGTTTGTTCGACCTGGAGGTTTCCGCGAAAGGGGATATTCACGTCGATCATCACCATACTGTCGAGGATACCGGTATCTGCCTGGGACAGGCTGTCCTCAAGGCAATCGGCGACAAGCGCGGCATCAATCGCTACGGCTCGATGACGCTCCCGATGGAGGAGACGCTGGTCACCTCGGCACTCGACCTCAGCGGGCGGTTCTGGTTTGTCGACAAGTTCACGTTTCCCACCGAGAAAATCGGGGAGTTCGATACGCAACTGGTCGAAGTCTTCTGGCAGGCATTTGCCGCGAACGCACTGATGAACCTGCACCTGGTCCTGCACCACGGGGCCAACAGCCACCACATTGCGGAGGGCTTTTTCAAGGCGACTGGACGGGCCTTGCGACAGGCGGTGACGCTAGATCCGCGTGAATCCGGTATCCCGTCTTCGAAGGGGACCCTCGGCGGTCCCGCAACATAGCCTCACGGTGGCCGTTCTGCGCGACGAGCGCAGCGACGGTTCACCACTTCTGCCGCTCCATTGCCCGAGCAGTTCCATGATCGACTCGACTCCGGATTTCCGTGCGCGACGACAGAAGCTCCTCGACATCCTGCGTGAGAGCGATGTCGACGTGATGCTCGTCTCCAGCGAACCGAATGTGCGTTATCTCACGGGGTTCACTGGTGACAGCAGCGCCCTGTTGATCGGGCCCGACTTCGAGACGATGGTCAGCGACAGTCGCTACACGACACAACTGGCCGAGGAGTGCCCCGGGCTGGAAGTCT
>CAZUXX010000057.1:0-11109 GCA_964624215.1 uncultured Planctomycetaceae bacterium | reverse complement strand
CCCTTTGATCAGCTGATCATCTTCTCGACGAATCTGGAGCCCCGGGATTTGGTGGATGGGGCGTTTTTGCGGCGGATTCCGTACAAGATCGAAGTGCCGGACCCGAGTGAGGAGCACTTCCGGAAGCTGTTCGAGATTATGGCTCCGAAGATGGGAGTCGTGTACGACGCGGCGGCGGTCGATTACCTGATCGAGACACACTACCGGCCGTGTCAGCGCCCCTTCCGCAACTGCCAGCCGCGCGATCTGCTGCTGCAGATCCGGAACTACTGCATCTACAAATCGCAGCCGCGGCGCATGACGGCAGAGGGGTTTGACTACGCCGTGCAGAACTACTTCTCGGTGATGTGAGCTGCCCTCACCAGCGTTCGACGGGCCCGGAGGGGACAGGGACGTGCAACTGGGGCAAGGCGGTGTCGCGTTCTGCGCGGGAGGGGCCGAGCTGTTCGATCGCGGCGAGTGTTTCGTCGATGGCCTCGCGGGTGGTGGCCAACTGGAACTGGTGCCGCAGCGACGCTTTCACGCGCATCCCCTTGAGGTACCAGTGTCCCATCTTGCGGAACATCCTGATGGCCCGTTCCGTGCCGACCTGCTGTTCGAGGTAGTGGAACTGGCGTTTGAGGAGCTGCAGCCGCTCGGTAAATGACCCGGCCGGCTGGCAGGTTCCGGTGAGTTCCCATTCGACGAGCTGGCGGAAGATCCAGGGGTTGGCGAGTGCTCCGCGGCCGATGGAGATTCCGTGGCAGCCGGTTTCGCGGAACATGGTGTTGGCATCTTCGACGGTGCGGATGTCTCCGTTGCCAATGACGGGGATGTTCTGGACGGCTTCGACGACCTGGCGAATTCCGTCGCGATTGACGCTTCCTCGAAAACCCTGGGCGCGGGTGCGACCGTGGATTGCGATGGCGGCGACTCCGACATCCTCGAACGCGCGTGCAAAGCGGGGGGCGGTGAGTTGAGTGTCGTCCCATCCGAGTCGCATCTTGACGGTGACGGGGATGGAGACTGCGTCGACGACCACACGAACGAGTTCGACGGAGGCGTCGGAGCGCATCATGGCGGAGCCGGCACCGCCGCAGGTGATGCGATCGACGGGGCATCCCATGTTGATGTCGACGGAATCGACGCCGCGTTCCTGGAGGAACTGGGCTGCCGCGCGCATTTCCCCGGCGTCGGGGCCGAAGATCTGGACGGCAAACGGGGAGTCGTCGGGGTGCGTCTCGATCAGCTGGAGAGACTTGGCGCTGCCTTCGAGAAGTCCCCGGGCACTGACGAGGTCGGTGGTACCGAGTCCCACGCCCCCCAGTTCACGGACGATTCGCCGGAAGGGGAGGTTCGTGAACCCGGCGAGGGGGGAGAGGAGATACCGCGAGGGGAGTCTGAGCTCTCCGTAGAACAGCGGAGCCGGCTGTGGTGTCGGCAGGTCAGACATGGTTCCCGGAACAACAATCAACAGGAGAGACGCCGCACCGGCCGGACGATTCGGTGAGGTGCGAAGAGAGATTGTATGGCGGAACGGGGAGGGGAGCGAATCAGGCGACTGGAGCGGGATCATGCACGATTGATCGTTCTGGAGTGAATGGTTCGGGTGGTGAACGATCTGGTAAGAGAAGTATCGAAAAATGCGGGGAAAGGGAGGATTCCGGTTATGCTGCAGTTTTGTGAGTTGGCGTAAGTTGTGTTTTATTAGTCGGGTGTGTCGAGTGTCGTGGTTGAGTGAAGCGGGGCCTGCGCACGGATTTCGACGATCGACGGGTTGTCCACAGTCGACCGGGAAATCCCCGGTCGGGTGAATTTTGCGAAAGACCTTGAGTTTTCACGGCTTTTGGGGGCCTGCGAGGTGGCGAGAGGAAATCGTGATTCGTTTTCGTTTGACGCGGGGGCCGGGAGGGGTAGTATCGCGACCACTCAGCCACTGACGGCTGACCCGCGGCACGGCGAGCGCGTCGTGTGCGGGAGACTCTTCAACAACACATCTGTGTGAGCCGGCCTGGTCCGGGGTGCTGTCGCGATTTTTCCTTGTGTGGAAGGGATCGCGGTCTGCGCTGATCGCACGAAGGGGTTGCAAGATGCCGCCCGAGCCAGCAGGTGGACACGAGGTTGACCGCATTCTCAAGCATCTGGAGCAGACGCTCGGAGAACGGCGCTTCCGACACTGGTTCCAGGGAAAGACACGACTGCGGATCGAAGGGGATCTGCTGCGCGTGGATGCCGCGAGTCCGTATCTTCTGAACTGGATCCAGCGCCAGTTCGGAGATGCGCTGGCGGCTGCTGCGCATGCGGCGGTGCATCCGGGACTGCGGGTCCAGTATGAGGTGGATGCGACGCTGACGATGTCGCCCGCACGGGGCGAGCTCGAGGAAGCGGTCGCGCTGCCGATGACGACGTCTGTTTCACGGACGACGCAGCCGGAACGGTCTGCCACGGACGGCGGGCCGGCCGGCCTTGTGTCGCGGCGGCGGCAGGCGGACCTGCGGGACTTCGTGGTGGGGGACTGCAACCGCATGGCACATGCGGCGGCGGTTCAGGTGACCGAGTCTCCGGGGCATCTGTACAGCCCGCTGTTTTTGTACGCGAGTGTGGGGAACGGGAAGACGCACCTGCTGGAAGGGATTGCGCGGCAGATCAAGCGGCGGTACCCGGCGCTGCAGGTGCTGCACCTGTCGGCCGAGAACTTCACGAACTACTTCACGAGGGCGTTGAACGAGCGTTCGTTGCCGGCGTTTCGTCAGCGGTTTCGAGGGTGCGACGTTCTGCTGGTCGACGACGTCGACTTTCTGGAAGGGAAGAAGGGGATTCAGGAGGAGTTCCTGCATACCCTGCAGCAGCTGGAATCGAGTGGACGGCAGATCGTGCTGACGGCCGACCGTCATCCGAAGCTGCTGACGCGGTTGAGTGATGAACTGATTACACGATTCCTGTCGGGGCTCGTGGGTCGGATTGATGCGCCAGACCTGGCGACCCGTCAGCAGATTCTCACGGTGCTGGCCCGCAAGCGGAACTGCGATGTTTCGGAGACGGCGCTGCAGTTCGTGGCGACGCGATTTACGAAGAATGTGCGTGAGCTGGTGGGGGCGATGAACTGCCTGACGGTGTGGCAGTCATTGCATCAGCGGCGGGTGAGCAAGACCGTTGCGCGGCAGGTGCTGGCCAGTCTGGAGCGGGACTGCCTGCGAATCGTGCGGCTGGACGACATTGAATCGGCAGTTTGCCGCCTGTTCGGTGTGACCTCCCGAGATCTGAAATCGCTGAGCCGGGCCCGCCATGTTTCGCAGCCACGGATGCTGGCGATGCATCTGGCACGGCGGCTGACTTCGTCGGCGTGCAGCGAGATCGGTCGGTACTTTGGCGGCCGGAATCATTCGACGGTTCTCTCGGCGGACCGCAAAGTAGGTCGGCTGATTGAAGAGAACCAGACGTTGAAGATCGCCTCGGAAGAGTGGTCGATTCGCGACGTCGTGCAGATTCTCGAGCAGCAGATTCTCGCGGGTTGAGTTGGCCGGTTGCGGCCGGAGAGAATTCAGCGCTGCCGGGACCTGGTATGGCGGGCGGTACGTTGCCGGTGTGTCCTCGCCGGGATCAACAGCCTCTGTGAGGAGTTCAGGACGAGTGATGCGAGCCGACGGTCGAGCAACCGATCAACTTCGTGCCGTCACGGCGCAGCGGAATTTCACGCGCACGGCGGCGGGGAGCGTGCTGATTCAGGCGGGGGGCACGATGGTGCTGTGCACCGCGAGCGTGGCCGACGACGTGCCCCCGTGGAAGAAGCTGGACGACCCGCCGACAGGCTGGGTGACTGCCGAGTACAACATGCTGCCGGGGAGTACGTCACCGCGCAAGAGTCGCCGGGTGGACGGTCGGTCGACGGAGATCCAGCGGCTGATTGGCCGCAGCCTGCGGGCGGTGGTCGATATGGAAGCTCTTGGTCCGCGGACGATTACGGTCGATTGTGATGTGCTGCAGGCGGATGGCGGGACCAGGACACTGAGCATCACGGGCGGGTACATTGCACTGGTTGATGCGCTGCGCAGCGTGGAGGATCCGGAGTTTGACTGGCAGCGGGTTCTCTCGGACAGCGTCGCGGCGGTGAGTGTGGGGATCGTGGATGGTGAAGTGTTGCTCGATCTGGACTATTCGGAGGACAGCCGCGCCGAGGTCGATCTGAATGTCGTGATGACCGGAGGCGGGCGGTTCATCGAGGTGCAGGGGACGGCGGAACGGGGAACGTTCTCGCACGAAGAGCTGTCCAGACAACTGGCTGTGGCCGAGTCGGGCATCCGGGAGCTGTGCGGGCTGCAACAGAAGTTCCTTTCGGAGTGATCCGGCGGGCCGGGCACGGGCTGTGCCGGCGTGCCAGGGTGGCGATGGGTCGGGACAGACCCGGCACTGGCCTGGCTGCCGGGTGGACGCTGTCCCGGACGATGATCCGGTGAATCGGGGGAGAGTGCGCCGGCTGTACCGGTTTGGTGAGGCGGGAATACTGTGCGCCTCGGCTGGACGACGGGGGCAATCCTTGCCCGTGCTCGCTGAAGCGGCGGTGTCGTGGCGGTCGATGACCGGGTTGGCGGGAGACGATCCGCCACGGCTCGTTGATGATCTGGCGGGCCCGATTCATCGAGATTCCGCATGCCACCACGCAGGACTCCTGTCAAACGGCTGGATGACTGTGCGATCAGTCCGGTCGATCCCCAGCAGCACGTGCGCCCGTTTCTGCAGTACCTGCAGGCGGAGTGCGGGATGTCGGTCAATACGGTGCAGGCGTATCAAACGGACCTGAAGCAGTTTGTCGCCTGGCTGCAGATCGAAGGAGTGACGAGTGTCCGCGAGGTGGATCTGAAAGTCCTGTCACGGTTCCTGCAGGAGTTGCATCAGCGGAACCTGGCGTCGACGACGGTTGCGCGGCGGCTGGTCGCGATCAAGATGTTCTTCCGGTACCTCGTTCTGGAAGGGGTGCTGGAAGAAACCCGGGTCGAACTGCTGAACTCTCCGAAGCTATGGCAGTACCTGCCGACGGTGCTGAGCCCGGAGACGGTGGATGCGCTGCTCGATGCGCCGGGCGAGGGGGACAATTTCCCGCTGAGGGATCGGGCGCTTCTGGCCGTGCTCTATGCGACGGGTTGCCGGGCCTCGGAGGCGGCCGGGCTGGCGCTGTCTGATGTGCGACTGGAAGAGAACTACTGCCGCTGTCTGGGGAAGGGGAACAAGGAGCGTGTCGTGGGGTTGAACCCTGTGGCACGACGGGCGATCGAGGACTATCTGGAACACGAGCGGCCGCGTTTGGCGAAGTCGCGGTATGCGGAGTCACTGTTTCTGGCGCGTGGTGGCCGACCGCTTTCGCGAATCATGGTGTGGCACCTGGTGAAGAAGTACGCGCTGCGGATCGGGTGTGGTGACAAGATCAGTCCGCATACCCTGCGGCACAGCTTTGCGACGCACATGCTGGCCGGGGGGGCGGAGATTCGCGCGCTGCAGGAGCTGCTGGGGCACGCGAGCATCCGGACGACCCAGGTGTATACCCAGGTCGAGCACAGCCGATTGAAGGCGATCCACTCGAAGTGTCACCCGCGGGGCTGAGGGGGAGTGGAGCGTCTCGGTGATGCCCCGTTGGAGCGGGTTAGTCTCCGGTTCCCTCGGCAGCGGTTGAGGGGGTTGCGGCGGCCTTCTGCTTGAGGATCTGCGCACCGGCGACGAAGCCGCGATAGATGGCGACGCGGTCGGTTTCCTTTCTATTGCGGGGGTTGAACTCGTGGAACAGTTTGGGACCGTTGCCCTGCACGGTGGCGCGGGCCGCGACTGACCAGAGGGCATCTTCGCGGATGAGCGGGTCGGGCAACTGCGAGAGGAAATTCACAATGTTGCCGTCGATTCCGACGTTCTCGAGTCGGTCCAGAAAGGCGACATCGACTCGTGCACGGTCGGTCGGAGGCTGCCGGTAAAAGTTCTGCAGGGCCTTGAGCAACGGATTGGCGTCGGACCCGGGCTTCCATCGGGTGAGGAGGACGAGTGTGTAGTCGGTGAGTGTGGGGGAGGTCTGTTTGGGGTTGGCGTCGCGGATTTCCTTTTCGAGATCCTGAAGGCCCTCGGTGCGGGCGATCATGGACAAGAGAGGGGGGATGGTGGAGTCGAGGTATCCGGATTCCGGAGCCTTGACGATCTCCCAGACCGGCAGCGGGCTGCCTGCGATTGCGGCCCGTTTGAGCAGGCGTTCTCCTTGTGCGAGTCTCTTCCGGGCGGCTTCATTCCATGCGTTGACCTGTGCCTGATAGCGGCTGAACGCGGCGAAGACCTGTGTTTGCTGGAGATCGAGTTCTCGCTGCAAACGATCGCGGACGCTCCGGGTGCGGTCGGAGTTCTCCCTGACCATGGCGGCCATGGTTTGCGGAGAGGGGGCGGTGCCTTCGAGAAGTTCGATCCCTGCTCGGATCGCGTTGATCATCTGGTCGTGCTCGTTGCGGAGTGCACGGACCTCGGCGACGTCGGCTGCGGCGAGGACTGCAGAGATCTGCTGCGTGGTGTCGGGGAGTCCGCGGTCGTTCTGGTCGGCCAGCTGATAGAGGGCTTTCATCTCGGGGACCGGGACGGATTCAGACCGCGGCAGGTCATTGAGAGCCGCCTCGGCGAGTTGCAGTTCTGCGGCGGCTTCGGCGGCCTTTCCGGCGTGGTGCAACGCCCAGGCGACGGCTGCCTTCAGTCGGACGAGGCCGGCTCCGCTGGCTGCCTGCGTCAGGGACTCAAGTCTCTCGGCTGCTGCGGAGTCCCCGTCCAGGTGCGCCTGAGTGAGCGCGGCGGCGAGCGCGGCCTGTGCGTTATCGCGGACGGCGAGGTCGGGAGCCCGCTCGATCCAGGTCAGGGCTTCGTCCCAGCGGCGATGAATGGCGAGGGTCTGGGTGACGGTAATCCACTGTGGCTGGGGCATGTCCTGTAGTGAGGGATGGGTTCCCCAGCGGTGGAAGTCGTAGTCTCCGGATTCGACGGCGGCGCGCCAGACCGTACTGAGGCGTCCGAGGGCGGGGTCGTTGTGTGTCTGTGCAAGCTGGACAGCTTCGTCGACGTTGCCAACTGCGACGAGGACACTGGCGAGTGCGCCCGCGGAATCGAGTCGGTCGCGGCCCTCGTTGGGGAGGGACTTCGCGAGTTCGACCGCACGCTCGATGGTGGTCTGCGGCTGCTGACCGGCGTCCAACTGCTGCCAGGCTTCGATGACCAGAGCGGGAATGGCGAGGTACCCGGCCTGGCGGGGGATCTTGTCGAGCTGGGTATGTGCCTGGGTCGGCTGGTTGGCGACCATGAGTGATTCAGCGAGCAGCCGATGGCTGAAGCTGCGATCACGGACACCGCTGGCGTATTCCGCCGCCTCGGTTGCGCGGGCAAGAGACTGCGTCTGCAACTGGTCGGGAGTCAGGCGGGGATAGGAGAGGACGTTTTGCTGTTGAGTTGTTTGGGGCTGGTCTGTTTGCGGATCTTCTTCGTCGTCCTGCCCGAGGATTCCTGTCAGATCGGGGCTGGGACCGGTGTTCACTTCGGGTTTGCGATTGATGTAGATCAGTGCTGCGGCGATGGCGATCGCGGTGCCGATGCCGAGTGCGGAGTATGCGAGGAAGCGCGGATTTCCGGACTTTTCGGGTTCCGGCTCGGGTTCAGGTTCTTTTTCGGGTGCCTGGGCGACGAAGATGGGGACAAGGCATTCGGGATTGCAGCAGCGGACTTCCTTGCCGACGTCTTTTTCGGAGATGAATCCGGGGCGTTCGCACATGGGGCAGACAACGCGGGTCATCACGCCTTTGGCGGGCCGCGGCCGCACCCTGACCGCCTTGTGAACGGATGACGTATCGACTTCGAACGGATCGGCGGAGTCGGGCTGAGCCTTTTGCCGGCCAGCCTGAGCAGGTTTGCCGGCGGCCTTCTTCGTTGCGGCGGCGGGTTTTTCGGTCGGAGCGGCGGCCGGAGTTCTCGGCTTCCCTCCCTTCCCGGTGGTCATCGAGGCACCGCAGAAGGGACACTCGGTTGCGTCGTCTTCGAGAACGGACGCCTCACAGGCGGGGCAGGTGCGGAAATCCATGTGATTGCAGCAAAGATCTTGCGAGGAGAAAGGTTGTGATCATTTATATCATCAAAAGAGGTTTCGGAGAATCGGGGCTGTTGTGAGTGACGTGATTGCCGACCGGCGTTGTCGGAGGGGAGTGGCGGGCTTGCGGGATCGTCTGGAGGCGAGCTCGGGACGTGGAATGAGGCCGACGTGCACGAGGGGTCTGATCAGCAGCGACGTGCCGACGACGGGGGCCAGGGCGCGCCCGGGGAGGGGATGGATTTGCCGGAGGTCGTCCTGCCGCCGGAGCCGGTGCGTCCCCTGGCGAAGACGATTGCCCGCCGCACGACCGACCTGATTGCGATCTCCCTGATTCTGGTGGGCCTGGTGACGGTTTCGCGACGGATTCTGGAGTGGTGGCAGGCGGAGCCGGCAGCGGGGCTGCGGGCGGAACTGTCTCACGATGCCATGGCACCGTGGAATCTCGGTGAGGTACCGACCCGGATTGATTTCGGGGACGCACCGTTTTCACTCGAACGAAGTGTTGTTCGGGGCAATCTGGATGATGCCCGAGAGGAGTTGCAGCGATGGTGCCGTGAGCTCCTGCTGCAGACGCCTGCGCCGAAACTTCCCGAGGCGAGCGATGCGGAGGTTGAACTCCTGAGTCATCTGGAACGTCGTGAGCCTGTGGAACAGGGGCCGGGGTGGGCGATCCGGCACATGCCGGGGGTGCTGACGATGACGGTGGGAACCCGCGAGATAGCCGGGGGGAATTTACGTGTGGTATGTTGGGGGATTACGTTTCCCCTGTCCGAGGGAGCCTGGACGCTGCTGCTTGTAACTCCCCATTCCGGCGGAGGTGCGGGCGCGGGCCGGACGTTGACGGACGTCCCTCTTCCAGACTCCGCTAGACGTGTGGTTGCCCTTTCGAACCGGGTCGGTGGTCGTCTCGTGACGTTCGCAGGTGGGGGGGAACTCTCCGCGTGGCGAGCGCACTTCGATCGACTGGGCGGGGAACGCAACTGGACTGTTGTGCGGGAATGGCACCAGCAGGGAGCGATGTGGTCCGGTGTCTGGGAAACGGGGGGCGAGGATCGACAGCGGATCGACGTGCAGTTCTCACGGGTCGACGACGCGTGGACCGGACTGGTCAACGTCATGCCCATCACTACCGGAGATGATCAACCATGAGGGGGGCACTGGGGCTGACATTCGCAGCGGGCCTGGGGATCATTGGCGCGTTCTGCAACTGGTTCTATCTGCAGGGGCTCGCCCGCGATCAGGAGAAGGTGTACTTCATCGCGATCAAGCGCGGGGTGTCAATCAACGCGGGTGAGATCATCAAACGGGACCATCTGGAACGGGTGGGGATTCCGAAGACGCGTGTGGACTATCTGGACGTGGTGGCGCCGAAGTGGGCTGCGGTGGAGTCGGTGATTGGCCGGCGTGCTCCGCGGCCGATGAGCGACGGGGAGTTGATCCTCAATCAGGATCTGACCGGTCCCAGTTATCTGTCTTTGGCAAGAAGTCTGGAAGAAGATGAAGCAATCCGGTGGGTCCCTATTGACGCGGGGACAGTCGTGCCGGAGCATTTAAATCCTGGAGACTATGTTTCGTTTCAGGTTCCGCGGATTGGCGGGGCGCTTCCGACGCCGGGGGGGAGCGCAGCGGAGTCTTCTCCGGTTGGCGGGTTCAGCCTGACGGAGATGATCGGTCCGTTTGAGATCGCGTCGCTGGGCCGTCGTCGGGAGCCCTTGCAGTCGGCGGAGAGCCGCCGCGGCGGTGGTTCGGAAAGCCGGATTGCCATAGTTGTCAAGCTGGTGGACGGTCAACCGGAGCCACAGGCTCAGCGGCTGTTTGAAGCGTTGAGCCTGTCGGGAGGACGTGGTGCCCAGGTCCAATTGCATTCGGCATCGGCCATGAGCAAGCGGAAGTAACGAAACAGCCGCCGTCCGTCCCCCCATTTCTCTGCGCCGTCTTCCTGACGTGCCAGGAGGCGACAACCGATGTCCGAGTCAGACGATCCTGTTCTTGTGCCCCCCCTGCGGAAGTTGCATCACGACATCAAGAACCATCTGGCGGTGCTGACGATGGGGCTGGATGTTCTTCCGAAGCTTGATCCGGCCGACCGGGAGGGACTCAGGGAGATGTGCGAGATGATGCGCAGCGAGGGGGTTGATCCGCTGAAGGATCTGATCCAGCAGGTGTGTGAATACACGCTGGAGTCGGAGTCGTAATGCCGGGGTGAGTGGGCCAGCGGGGGCTTTCCACTGCGGCTAGCGGGAGAGGCGATTTCGGGCGCGTCGGCTGGCTTCGATGAGAATCGAGCGCTCTTCGTCGGAGAGACTGGCCTCGCCGTGCCGGGCGACTTTGTCAAGCAGCGAGTCGACGCGGTCGTCGAAGCCGGAGTCGCCCGGTTCGGGGCGGTGAACCCTGAGTTTGGGTCGCCGCCGGAACTTCCAGAACCGCCCTGAGGGGACCCAGTCGGAGATGCGCCACCCGTTGCGGAAGTAGAGCCAGGCGAAGAGCATGCCCCCGATGTGGGCGGAGTGAGCGACGCCGTCGTCGTAGTTGCGATCGGCGAGTTGCAGCAACATCGGGTGCAGGTCGAGGATCACCACGAGGATGGCGATCAGCATGACGGGGACGGGGATGATTCCCCAGATTCGCCAGATGGCGTGCGGCTGTGTGAGGGCATAGACGATCATCACGGCGGAGACGGCCCCTGAAGCTCCGATGGCCGGTCTCAGATTCCCGAGGAAGAGTGCCCAGAGGACGAACAGCACTCCGGAGATCGCCCCCGCGATGAGGTAGAACGCGATGAACTCGCGAGATCCGCGACGGGCTTCGAAGTCGCGTCCCGTCAGATAGAGAATGTACATGTTGAACAGGATGTGCCAGGGGCTGCCTGTTGCATGGAGGAAGTCGTAGGTGGTGAGCCTCCAGATCTGGCCGCGAAGAACGCGTGCGGGATCGAGACCGAACCAGACTTCGAGGTATCCGCGTGCGAGGATCTGTACGACGAAGACGATCGCCGTGACGATGATCAGCCAGGTGACGGTTGAGTAACCGCCGGACCGGGT
>CAZUXX010000056.1:0-11123 GCA_964624215.1 uncultured Planctomycetaceae bacterium | reverse complement strand
CTGCCGGAGAGCCGGGAAGTACGTCTGTCACGGTGGTGCCATTCCCCGGATCGACGGACAGCCCGAGAGATTCCGGAAGCGGATAGCGTTCGAACAGGGTCCGCTTGTCGATGCCCTCGTCCCGTGCGACGCGATTCTCTGCGTCGAAAATCATGTGACAGTGAATACAGCTCTTGCGGGTGGTGATCCCTTCAAACCGTTCGGGCTGTTCGAGTCCCGGAAGTTCGATTGCCGTGCGGTACCGGCTTTTCGGGGGTTTCTTGCCTTGCAGCTCGGAGACGTTGCCGGGGTACTGCCTGTGCAGCTCGACCACCCGCTGCATCGTCGACAGCAGACCCTCGACCGAGTTGTAGGTATCGGGACCGTCGGCGCTTTGTGTTCCGTAGCGGGCGTAGATAGTTCCGTCGGGATGTAGAAACACGGCCGCCCAGTTGAGATCGAAGTCGAACTGAAACTGCGAGAGGTCGACGCCCTCCATCTCCACCTGACGGACGGAGACGAAATGTTCCCGGGCGAAATCGGCAATTCGATCACTTCCCTGGGCAACTTCGGCATCGAATGCTTCGCAGGCCTTGCAGGGAACGCAGCGAAACGTGACGAAGACCGGCTTGTTCAGTCGCCGGGCCTGCGCCATGGCTGCGGGGATGTCGTTATAGATCCAGAAGTCGCGCCCCACTGCGTGACGATCGTCCAGGCGGATGCGAAGTTCCGGATCGGCGGCGAGGCCTTCGCAGGCAACCACGAGAAACGGGAAAAGCCATGCGAGAGCGAACGGGCGAGCCATCCGACGCCTCCTGAGCATGAGTGAGGACAGGACCGGCTTCAGGTATAAACGCCGGCTGGTTCATCAGCAACGCACTGAATTGCACACCGAGTTGCCGTGAAAGACGCGCCATCCCGGACGATCTCCGCCCAGACCCCGCGGGAGATTGCCACAGGTCCCCGACTGATCGTCGATGCCGAACCGCGCTCGGGCGCGATGAATATGGCCGTGGACGAAGCGCTGCTGCTGGGGGTGGTGGCGGGGGGACCATTGACCCTGCGGTTTTATCGGTGGAGCGAGCCGACAGTTTCTGTGGGATACTTCCAGCGAGACACTCCCGAACTGGAGCCCGGCGGACGGTTTGCGGGCCTGGCGTGGGTCCGGCGGTTGTCGGGCGGAGGGGCGATCATCCATCACCATGAGCTCACGTACTCCGTCTGCGTACCGTCCGCTCATCCCCTGGCATCGCAGCCGGGTCATCTGTACATGGAAATGCACCTGGCGATTGCCCGTGCACTGGCAGAGATGGGCCTGCAGGCAGAGCCACGAGGAGCGGGCGATCCCGCCAATCGCACGTTTCTGTGTTTCAGTCGTGGCGATCCCCGTGATCTGGTGATCGGGGGGAACAAGGTGGTGGGGAGTGCCCAGCGTCGACGGCAGGGAGCGATCCTTCAGCATGGGAGCATCCTGCTCGGGGGTTCTCCGTTTGCACCGGAGCTGCCGGGGATTCTCGACCTGGCGCCGCATCCGATTCCAGAGAGGGCGCTGACAGAGCGGATCATCGACTGCTGTCGGAACGCTCTGGAGCCCGTCGCGGTTCCGGCCACTTTGACCGCTGCCGAAATGACACTGGCACGTGAACTGGCGTTGGAGAGATACGCTGTCGGCTCGTGATAAAGCGATAGAAACAAAGCGACACAGAATGCATAACCGGTTTGAACGCAATGATTTCAGAATTGTTAACGTGCGACATTTGGTTGTTGCAAATGGCGGGTGACGGATCGCATAGCCTTGATTTTTCGGCAGACGGGGGCCAATAATCGGGTGCTCGCGATGACGCACCTCCGACGACTCCTGCGAACGAGATGAAACATGCTCAAGCCGAAGGACATCGAGCAGTTCAAAGCACTGCTCCTGGAATTGAGGGCACGGCTGCGGGGGGATGTGAAGCATCTGTCCGACGGTGCGCTGGATGAGGGCCACGAGTCGAAGTCGCCCACCCACATGGCCGAGTTGGGGACGGACGCCTACGAGCGCGATTTCGCGCTGAGCCTGATGGAAAATGATCAAGAGACGCTCGCGGAGATCACCGCGGCACTGCAGCGGATCGAGGCGGGGACCTACGGGCAATGCGAACAGTGCCTGGCCAATGGGGTCCCACCGGGACGGGCGGCGATCCCCAAGACGCGGCTGAAGGCGATCCCCTACGCCCGGAACTGCGTGAGCTGTCAGGGAAGTCTCGAAGCCGAGCTCTCCTATCGCTGAGGCCGGTAAACTCCCGGTGACTCGTTGCGTGGCGAGCGGTTGGGCGGCGACGCCAGTTGATGAGGTGGCGTGCAGCGCTCATCGCCTGCCGTTTGCGTCAGCAGGAATCTGCCCTCCGCCTGAAGGGTTTCGCTTACCTTGGGGAAAGTGACTCCACGCGTCAGGCGAGCAGGTCGTGGACAACGCGGCCGTAAACGTCGGTAAGCCGGAAATCGCGGCCGGCATAGCGATACGTCAGGTGCTCGTGATTGATCCCGAGCAGGTAAAGCATCGTCGCGTGGAAGTCGTGGACATGGACGCGGTCGACCCGGGCGTAGTAGCCGTACTCGTCGGTTTCTCCGTAGGAGAGTCCGCCACGCACGCCGGCACCGGCCATCCACATGGTGAACCCCTGCGGGTTGTGATCCCGACCATTCGCTCCCTGCACGATGGGAGTGCGACCGAACTCTCCGCCCCAGACGACGAGTGTGTCGTCGAGCATTCCCCGGGCTTCGAGATCGGTGAGTAACCCTGCGATCGGTTGGTCGGTCGCCCGCGCGTTCTTTTCGTGCCCCGCTTTCAGGTTGCCGTGCTGGTCCCAGACATTTCCGGTTGAGAGCTCGATGTAACGCACACCGGATTCGGCCAGCCGGCGGGCAAGCAGACATTGCCGTCCGAAGTTGTCGGTTGGTCCCTCCCCGATCCCGTAGAGCGCCTGCGTGGCCTTCGATTCCTGCGTGAGGTCGAGCACGGAGGGGGCGGCGACCTGCATGCGATAGGCAAGTTCGAAGGAATCAATTGCTCCGGCGATCTGTTCGTCCCGGCCGGCACGCATCAGGTGCTCGCGGTTCATCTCCTGCAGGAGGTCCAGTTGCCTGCGCTGCTCAGCGGGGGAGATTTCACTGGTTTGCAGGTGTTCGATCCGGGGATCACCGAGCCTTCCCTGGCGACCGATGACCGTTGCCTGGTGCGTCGCGGGGAGGAAGGCAGCCCCGTAGTTCCGCGGTCCCCCGTGCCCACTGGCGGGTGCCAGTGAAAAGAACGCCGGTAGTGCCGGGTTCTCGCTTCCCAAGGCGTACGACACCCAGGCACCGACGCTGGGGCGAACGAGATTGTCGCTGCCCGTGTGCATCATTGACACCGCCTGGCCGTGTGACTGAGCTTTGCTGTGCATTGACTTGATGACGCACAGCTTGTCGATGTGCCGGGCTGTGTGCGGAAGGAGTTCCGAGACCCATTGTCCGGACTCTCCGTGGCGGGCGAAGGACCAGGGCGACTTCAGCAGTTTCGGTTTTGCGTCGATGTTCGGAGCGGCTGCGAACGGGAGGGTTTGTCCATCCTCGGCCTGCAGCCGCGGCTTGTAGTCGAAGGTGTCGACCTGACTGGGGCCGCCGTGCATGAACAGGAAGATGACGCGGCGTGCCCGGGGTGTGAACTGACGCGCCGGATGCACGGCCGTCTGAGCCGTTGCAAACCGGGGGGCCCAGCCATGCACAGCGACACCGGCTGACCCGAGTGCGAAGTGATGGAGAAGTTTCCGTCGAGGAAGCAGCGTTGACATGGCGGGAAGGGTCTCGGGAAACATCAAGCCACGGCGCAAGATGGCGGCTCTGTGCCGCCGGCACCTTCCCCACTATAGTGTGCCGACGATACGTCCTGAAGTGCAGAAACGATCGTTGATGCGATCGACAGGTCGAGCCCCGGCGGTGATGGTCCGAACAGTCCAGTGGCGGATGATGGGAGTGATGCGGGATGTTTGAGGGGATTGCGAAGAGCCTGACTGACGCACTGGGCAATTTCGCCCGCGGCAGCCTGACGGAACGGAACATCCGCGGCGGTATGGCACAGGTCCGCAAGGCCCTGCTCGAGGCGGATGTCAATTACGACGTCGCCAAGACATTTTGCGAGCGGGTGACCGAGCAGGCGGTCGGCGAACGGGTTCTGAAGTCGATGCGTCCCGGCGAGATGATCGTCGGGATCGTGTACCGCGAACTCGTCGCGTTGATGGGCGGGGAAGAACCGCGGACTCTGGAGCTGCGCCGCGGAGAAACGACTGTCATCATGATGTGCGGACTGCAGGGGTCGGGGAAGACGACCACCTGCGGCAAGCTTGCCCGGATGCTCAAGGAGCAGGGGGCGAAGCCGATGCTGGTTGCGGCGGACCTTCAGCGTCCTGCGGCGATTGAGCAGCTCAAGGTGATCGGCCAGCAGATCGACGTGCCGGTGTATTTCGAGGATCCGGCCAAGAGCAGCCCGGTGCAGGTCTGCCAGAATGGGCGGAAGGAAGCGGGGAAACAGGGCGCGAACGTGCTCATCCTCGATACGGCCGGTCGCCTGCATGTCGACGACGAGCTGATGCACGAGCTCGAAGAGATCGACAACAAGCTCATGCCGCACATGGCGCTGCTCGTGTGCGACGCCATGACGGGTCAGGATGCCGTCAATTCGGCGAAGTCGTTCAACGAACGCCTGGAGCTGGACGGGGTCATTCTGACGAAGCTCGACGGCGACACCCGTGGCGGTGCGGCGCTCTCGGTGAAGTCGGTGACCGGGGTGCCGACCCTGTTTATCGGGGTCGGGGAGCAACTGGATGCGCTGCAGCCGTTTCATGCAGACCGCATGGCGCAGCGGATCCTGGGCCAGGGGGACCTGGCGACGCTGGCCGAGACGATTGCGACGCGGCTCGATCAGCAGGAGATGGAGCGCCAGCAGGAGAAGATGCTTTCGGGCAAATTCACGCTGGACGACTTTTTGAAAGCGATGGACCAGATCCGCAAGCTGGGATCGATGCGCAGTATTATGAAGCTGATCCCGGGGATGGGACAGATGGCCAGCGCGCTCGATGAGATGCAGGGGATGGATCCCGACAAGGACATCGGACGGATTCGGGCGATGATCCAGTCGATGACGCTTGACGAAAGGCGGAATCCTGACAAAATCGACCGCTCGCGCCGCAACCGCATTGCTGCTGGCAGTGGGACCGATCCCGCTGCGGTGCATGATCTGCTCAAGCAGTTCGACAGCATGTCGGGCATGATGCAGAAGATGGCCGGCATGGGGATGATGGACCGCATGAAGGCCATGCGAGAGATCACCCAGGCCGAAGCGATGAATCCCGGTGGACGGTTTGCGAAGGAAAAGCAGCGGAGCAAGCGCGGACCACAGGATCATCACCTGTTGCGTGAAAAGCGGAAGCAGGAACGCAAGCAGGCGAAGCAGGCCCGCAAGAAGAACAAGAAGCGGAGATAGTGGGTGTTTTGGACTGGTGTGAGGCAGGGAGACGTTTTCTGCCCACCGGTTCGCTGAACTCCACGTCGATCCTCAACTCACTCGTAACGACCATTCCAGCGCATGTCAGTTCGTATTCGAATGAAGAGACTCGGCCGCAAGCATCGGCCGTTCTTCCGTATCTGTGTCATGGATGCACGGGCCCCGCGGGATGGTCGGGCGATTGAGGAGCTTGGGCACTACGACCCGATGGTCCGGGACAAGTCGGCACGAGTGAAGCTCGACATGGACCGTGTCCAGCACTGGCTCTCAGTGGGTGCTCAGCCCTCGGAGAAGGTCGCTGTGCTGATCCGCAAGTACGAAAAGCAGGATTGGGGGACTGCCAAGGCCCCGCCTCCGCTGACCCCGCCGAAGGAACCGCCTCCGCCGGAACCTGAAGCCGCTCCCGAGGCAGAAGCGGCGGCTGAGGGTGACGCTGCTGCCGAAGGGGGCGCAGCGACCGAGGCACCTGCGGAAGAGAGTGCATCGGAATCCTGATTGATCGCTTACGCCGGTGTGTTGTCGATCATGCAACCACTCCGGCTGACTGGCCCGCGTTGACGGTCACACCGGTGACCGGTAGCATGCCCGATCGGCCGTTGTTCCGGGTTTCAACGGTTTTTCGCTGCAGAGGGATCGTAGGGCCTGCCGATCCAATAGGTCGTCAGGCGCCGTAGCCAAGTGGCCTAAGGCGACGGATTGCAAATCCGTTATTCCCCGGTTCGAATCCGGGCGGCGCCTCTCGTTTTCCTCCCGACTGCCTGGACGAGTGCTCAAACGTCTGCGGGAGGACTTCACGCGGGAAACCGCGGTGCTCAACGGGGCCGTTTGCCTCGCATCACGATGGGAGTGGTCTGGCTGGTGTCCCGGATGCACGACCACTCTGTGGCGTGATTGCCACCGGACAACGCACCAGGAGAGCTGAGTGAGTCTGATTGGCGGACGATTTTGCGGACGATCGTCCAGGACGCCCGGGGAATGATTCCTCTCGGTTGCGGCCCGCTCCTGGACCGTCTCTTTCTTTGGAACCCGAACAAGCCGTATTCGCAGCGCTGAATCTTCCGGGCCAAGTCCAAGTCCGTTTTGACGGATTCGACGAACTTCCCTACGCTAGCGGCTTGCATCCTTCATGAAACCGGCAGCCGCGCTGGAGATGGAGGACCCGAGTGGGCGGTGTCCGCTCGACGGGGCGATCCGCTCGGCGATTGCGGCTGCACTGGCGAGGGGACGGTGTCCCCTGACTCCACAGGGACGCGCTCGGACCGACAGGCGAATCCCACCTTTCCTCCCCTCGCTGATTTACAGGAGACAGGTATGTTGCGCACACGGAGATTCCTGACAGCGCTGCTACTGGTAGCGGCGGCCCTCGTCGGGTGTGATGGACAAGGTTCGGCGAGGTCGTCGGGAAACGCTGCTGATGGCGACCATATTCTGATTGGTCACTATGCCTCGATGACCGGATCGGAGGCGACCTATGGCGTCTCGACCGACAATGGAATCAAGCTGGCGCTCGAAGAGCGGAACGCGGCCGGGGGAGTGCTCGGCAAGCCGATCAAGGTGATTACCTACGACGAGCAGGGGAAAGCACAGGAGGTCGTGACTGTCGTCAAGCGGCTGATCCAGGACGACGGCGTCGTGGCCGTCCTGGGAGAAGTGGCTAGCTCGCGGAGTCTGGCGGCTGCACCGGTGTGCCAGCAGCAGGGGATTCCGATGATCACTCCTTCCAGCACGAATGCGGACGTGACGACGGTTGGGGACATGATCTTCCGCGTCTGCTTTATCGATTCCTTCCAGGGATATGTCGGTGCCAGGTTTGCCCGGGAGAACCTGGGGCATGAGAAGGCGGCCCTGTTGTTCAACCGGGCGCAGGCGTACTCATCCGGATTGAAGGACAACTTTGTCCAGGCGTTCAGGGATCTGGGAGGGAACATCGCCACCGAGCAGGCTTACGGCGATGGTGACAATGACTTTTCGGCCCAGTTGACGGCGATTCGCGAGGCCCGCCCCGACTTCATTTACGTCCCCGGTTACTACACCGAAGTGGTCAACATCGCACGTCAGGCGCGGCAACTGGGGATTAATGTTCCCCTGATCGGTGGGGACGGCTGGGACAGTGATGAACTGAAGAATGCCGGTAGTGCCCTCGACGGGTGTTACTACACCAATCATTACTCTCACCAGGATACGCGGCCCGAGGTGCAGGACTTCGTCAAGCGATATCGTGAAGCGTTCGGGAAGACGCCCGATGGTCTCGCGGCTCTGGGATACGATGCGGCACGGCTGCTGTTCGACGCGATGGAACGGGCCGGGACGGTCGAGAGCACCAGGCTCGCTGCGGCGATCGCAGAGACTGAAGGATTTCAGGGAGTCACTGGTGTGATCACGATCGACGAACAGCGGAACGCGAAGAAGGACGCTGTCGTTCTGGAGATCCAGAATGGAGAGACCAGCTACGTGGCGACGATCTCGCCGGAGTAACACCTGAGCCGACGGCGTGTTTTCCCTCTGGAAGTGATCACCAGGTCCTGTCGCGGGGTGAAATCATGGCGTTGTCACCCGGATTCGTCCGACACTCCTGAACTGAACCGTCACTCCATCCCAGCTACATGACGCAACTGCTCCAAATCCTGATGGACGGCTTCACCGTGGGCAGCCTGTATGCGCTGATTGCGCTGGGCTACACCATGGTCTACGGTATTCTGCAGTTCATCAATTTTGCCCACGGGGACGTCTTCGCGCTGGGCGCGCATCTGACGATCGTGTTTGCGGCTGTACTGGGGTATGAGGCGCTGGCGGTCGAGGGAGCGGCCCCGTGGTACATCGGCGTGGTCGTGCTGATCCTGTCGATGCTCGCGTGCGGGGCCGTCGGGTTCATCATTGAGCGCCTTGCCTATCGGCCGCTGCGACATGCGCCGCGGCTGAATGTGCTGATCACAGCAATCGGTGTGTCGCTGTTTCTGCAGAACGTGGGGCAGCTGCCCGTTCTGTTCGGTCCCTATCCGAAGGCGACGCCGGTGCTCGTCCCGGATATCACACTGGCGAGCATCGCCGGAGTGGAACTCAAGCTGGTCAACGTGGCAGTCGTGGTCATCGCCATGGCGATGATGCTGGGCCTGCAATCGCTGATCTACTCGACCCGGTTCGGGCTGGCGATGCGGGCTGTCAGTTACGATCCGAAGACGGCTGGCCTGATGGGGATCAATGTGGATCGCGTCATCAGCCTGACGTTTGTCATCGGGTCGATGCTGGCGGCGGCGGCGGGACTGCTTTACACGGTGAAATACAGCGGACAGGCAAAGCAGACAGCCGATGCGATGTGGGTGATGCTCGGCCTGAAGGCGTTCGTTGCCGCAGTGGTCGGAGCCTCACCCGCTTTCACAAGCAAAGCGGGAAGCCGGTCGGTGCGGGTGGTCGGGGGGATCGGCAACATTCGTGGAGCTGTTCTCGGGGGACTGTTGATCGGGATGACCGAATTCATCGGGGTCAGCTATCTGTCGAGCAATTACCGTGATGCGTACGTCTTCGCCATTTTGATCCTCGTCTTGCTTGTCCGTCCCCGGGGCATCATGGGGTCGGCGATGATTGAGAAGGTCTGACGTCCCCGCGGCCGAACTCCCTGACTAGCCAGTGTCCGATACCGATCGAGCAGCAGACGTCGCACCCGCGGGCTTTGGCCGTACGGTCCTCAATGCGCTGTGGCCCGTGCTGGTCTCGGCAGTCCTGGGATTTGTCATGCTGAAGTTCGTGGCTCCTCAACTGGGGGGCTACCGGACGAATCTGGCGATTGTCATCGGCATCAACATCATGCTGGCGGTGTCGCTGACCGTCGTGAACGGACTGGCGGGTCAGTTCTCGCTGGGACACGCCGGCTTCATGGCGATCGGCGGGTATGTTGCCGCAACGATCGTGTACTACGGCTCGATGCTGCTTTGGGACAGCGCCCACTTTGCAGGGGGCTGGCTCTCGTATGTCGGTATCCGGGAGTTTGATGGGCCACCGCTTGCGGCAGGTGATGCGCTGTTCGTCGTGGCGTGTCTGGTCGGTGGGCTGGCGGCGGCAATCGCGGGCTACGTTGTCGGCCTGCCGAGTCTGCGACTGCGGGGAGACTACCTGGCGATTGTGACGCTCGGATTTGGCGAGATTGTCCGTGTGCTGCTGCAGGGGACCTCGGACCAGATTCCGCCCTGGGAAGCGGACCGCATTCATGATTACGCTCTATGGGAGTTGCCGCTCATGGTCGGTGGTCCCAAGGGTTTCAACCTGCTCCCCGGCTACACGACCGTCTTCTGGTCGACGCTGGGGGCGAGTCTGACGCTGATCCTCATCTACCGGTTGAAGTTCAGCGCGATTGGACGGGAGTTCCTGTCGGTCCGGAATGATGAAATCGCGGCCCAGGCGATGGGCGTGAACGTGACCCGGGCCAAGGTGAGAGCGTTTGTGATCTCGGCGTTCTTTGCCGGCGTGGCTGGCGGGCTGTTTGCGATGCAGCTGAGCGCGATCAACGCGACCGAACTTGGTTTTCAGAAGTCGATTGATATCGTGATCATGGTCGTTCTGGGGGGAATGGGTTCGATCTCCGGAGCGACACTCGCGGCCGCGCTGCTTTCGATCCTGCCGGAACTTCTGCGGGATCCTCCTGCGGTCTGGCCGGCGGGAGTTGTCCTGCTGGTTCTGATGGCCATTGCTCAGCGGCGGCGCGGACGCTGGTCCCCCCGATCGTTCGCGTTTGTGGCCGTGGCGACCGTTGTTCTTGAGGTCGGACGTCGGCTGGCGATTGACCACGGGATCGAGCTCGCCAAGTACCGGCTGGTGATTTACGCGCTGATGCTGATCCTGATGATGCTGCTGCGTCCCGATGGCCTGTTCGGGATGCAGGAGTTCTGGGATTTCCTCCCGCGACGACGACGACGTTCTACAGGAGGATCGACAACGTGATTGCCACCGGGAAACCCGCGGTCGATTCCCTGCTGTCGGTCGACGCCATCAGCAAATCGTTCGGGGGATTGCGTGCGGTGCAGAGTTTCTCGCTGCACCTTCCCGAGACCGCCCTGTATGGGCAGATCGGGCCCAACGGGGCGGGTAAGACCACCGAGTTCAATCTGCTCACCGGCGTCTACCTTCCTGACTCGGGGACAGTCACGCTTGGCGATCGGCGGCTCACCGGACTGAAGCCTCATCAGATTGCCCGGGCGGGGCTGTCGAGGACGTTTCAGAACATCCGGCTGTTTGGTGATCTGTCCGTTCTGGAGAACGTACAGCTCGCTGCGGCACTGCGGACGCGTCGAAGTCCCAGTGGTGCCTTCCTGCGAACCGGCAGCCACCTGCAGCGGGAACAGCAGGTGCGTCAGCGATCGCTGGAGCTACTCGATCTGTTTGACCTTCGAAGCCGCGCGCATGAGCCGGCCCGGGGCCTGCCGTACGGGCATCAGCGGAAGCTGGAGATTATCCGTGCTCTGGCGACCGAGCCGCGGGTTCTGTTGCTGGATGAGCCTGCGGCCGGCATGAATCCGCAGGAGAAGCGTCAGCTCGCCCAGACGATCTCGCACATCCGGGAGACGTTCGGCATCGCGGTGCTGCTGATTGAACACGACATGGGACTGGTGATGCAGATCTGTGAACGGATCACCGT
>CAZUXX010000055.1:8808-11138 GCA_964624215.1 uncultured Planctomycetaceae bacterium | reverse complement strand
TCGGGATGCGTGTCGGCGAACGTCGGGCTCGCCCCTTCGTAAACCTGATCACCTGAGAAGAAGAGTACGTCAACATTGTGGCGGCCTACGTGATCGACCACCTCCTGATGAGGGAACCACACATTCTCGACATAGTCGTACCCTTCCCTCTGGAACCCGTGACCCACCATGTGATTGCCGGTGAATCCGGCGACGACGATCGTCTCCTGCTCCACCGGATCACGCCGGATCACCCCCGACCACGTCGCCAGGTTGCCCTCGTCGTCCTTCGCGGAGGCAGGCCAGACGACGCGATACTCGGCCTGAATGTCGGCATCCCAGTCATCGCTGCGAAAGGTCGCAGTCCACCCCGGGACAACAATCGGAGCCTCACCGAGAGTTTGCCACTTCCCGTTCTCACGGCGAATCTGCAAAGCGGCTGAGTGCGACTCGCTCTCACCAATCGGGAAAAACTGTGCGGTGAGGGTCAGCTGCGAACGTTCTTCAGCGGCCTTTTCCCGCGGCAGGTCCGGCTCTGTATCGACGGTGTACATCGTCGACAGGATCGGTCCGAGTGAGCGATCCGCATCGGCAACGACATCCGCTCCGCTCAGCGTGAGGTCGTCAAACCACCAGCGCCCCCCGTACCGCCCCTGTTGCCCGGCACCGGGATGGCTGACCAGCGCGATTCCACCGGCGAAGTCGGCACCGAATGTCTCAGTCGGAGCGATATTCTCCCAACGATGGCTGGCCAGCTCGGTGTCATCGCCTGTGCCCAGAAGTCTGAGCGTGACATGGCTCTTTCCCTCCGCAGCCGGCGTGACCTCCAGCTGGAGGACAACACCGTTCCCGAGACGGGCACGATCGATCGGTTCGGTCAGTGCTTGCGGCGGCGATTGCCGCGTGTTGTTCCGGACAACGAGCTGTCCGCGTGCATTCACTCCGTAAAAACAGCCGCCTCCATTCCCTGCGGCACCGTGAATCAGCGCGGCCGAGCGGGCATCCATCAGCTTCCCGTCGTTCCCGATGCCGACTCCCACCAGCACGCCCCCCAGGGCAGAGTCAGAGGCATTCGCAACGTTCTGGTTCGCCAGTCCCAGTTTGACCGAGATTGTCAGAGGGTGAGGCGCCGGGTCGAGCCGGTGCGTCAGGAGCTGAAGTGTCCGCATTTTCAGACGCGGTTCGGTGGCGACGCATTCGACACGACCGGCGTTGACTCGCCAGTCCTGCAGGCGATTCGCCCAGAAGTCGGGACCGATCCAGATGCGGTCGGGTACATCGAACCCGGTTGAGAACCCGGCGGCGTAACCGGTGACCGGAAACAGCAGACAGACGACCACGAAAGCCCGGCGGAAGAGGCGCGAGCGCAGCATGACTCCACCCTGGTAAAACCGTCGATCGGAAGTTTTCACCGGGCGGTATCGTAGACGGTCCTCCTGCGCTGAGCGAGCGACGATCTCAGGTCACCGGCAGCACAAGACGCCACCGCCGACGCCCGCATTCACCCGGCGCGGATCACCTGATCAGGCAATGGCGTTGCCTCACCCCGCCTGGACTTCCTGCGACGCACGGCGGATCTCGTCCCAGCTCAACTCGTGCGGCAACAGGCTCTTGTGCACCGAAACCGCGGCCGCAAGCCCCGCTGCCTCACCCATCGGAACCGAGTTCCCGGTGACGCGGTAACTCGAATGGGCGATGAAGTCACCACTGATGCAGCGGCCGGCCATGAGCAATCCGTCGACATCCGCCGCAACCAAAGCCGGATACGGAATGTCGTACGGCTTGAGCCCTTTCTCCTTGAAGCTGCCATCGACCTCCTTGTTCCCCTCAGTGGAGAGGGCGTGCACATCGATCGAAAACGACGTGCGGCACACCGCCTGTGGATGCCGCAGTCCCTCCGCCAGATCGTCAGCCGTAATCCGGTACCGTCCCCGGATCCGTCGTCCCTCCCGGACTCCGATCTGTTCGGCGGTCGCCACGACCGCGATATCCTTCCACGGCCCACCGAGCTTCCTCAGACCGTCGACAATCTCGTGAATCTCACGCCGGGCCCGAATGGTAGCCTGCGAGATCTCGTCTGCATCGAACGCCGGGACTCCATACTCATGGTTCGTCATGATGGAGTAGATCCCGCTGTGCAGGTGCCGCAGCGTTGGCGCCCGATAGGAGGGATTGATCCCCGACTCTTCCATCAGTCTCAACAGCCGCGTCTTCGCATCCGAACCACTCTCGCGGATGTACTCGCGAATCGATTCCGGATCGACTCCCGTCAGCAGGGCCAGCATGGACATCGGCTGGCACGTGCAATCGCTGCCGATGCCGACTTCAAACTGACATCCGGCCTGGGCGGC
>CAZUXX010000055.1:0-8798 GCA_964624215.1 uncultured Planctomycetaceae bacterium | reverse complement strand
CGGCGAGGTCGCCATCGCCGGTGCAATCGACGAATCGGTCGGCGACCCAGGCTTGCCGTCCGGACTTGGATTCCGTGAGGATGGCCACGAGCCGGTTGTTCTGATCCGTCACGGCTCCCACGACCCGCGTGTGCAACAGGATCTTTACCCCGGCCTCGACCAGCAGCTCCTCGAGGACCAGCTTGGCAATCTCCGGATCGTAGACAGTCCCCTGCGTGGTGCGGGCGACAGAACTGCCACGCTCGGCGAACAGCCGGAGCAGTTCCGTCATGATCCCCTCCTTGCCTTTGACGTCGAGAATCTTCGTCAACAGGCCGGCGGTCCAGACACCACCCAGGCATCCGGCCACCTCGATGAGCCGAACATCGGCGCCGGCGCGGGCCGCGGCCAGAGCAGCCGCAACACCGGCTGGACCACCGCCACAGACAATCACCTGTGATCGCCCCGCCACGGGAATCTGGCGTTCAGCCTCCGTCAGGAAGTTGCCATCGGCCACGAGACTTCCACTCGTTCGCAAGACTTCGCCGCGAACGAGATCCGGGACCCTCGGCAGACCGCCCGCCTCCGTCTGCCCCTCGGCAGAGAAGACCAGGGCGGAAGGCCCCAGCACGGCTCCGGCCGCCGCGGTTCTCAGAAACTCTCGTCGTCCATGTGCAGGAAAATCGGCCATGATCGGTGCCTTGCTGGTGATCAGAATCTGATGGAGTGCGGAGACGTCGGTGATGTTCAATCAGGAAGCTGACACCCCTGGTGGGGAAGCCAGAGGTCGTTCGGAACGCGGGATTCTTCTGTCCGCGCCGGGAACTGGTCAAACGACCTCATCTCCCGCTCATTTGACGGGTGCCAGTTGTGCTGCGTCGGCATGTGCGTTTCCACCGGCGCCGGAGGTTCCGACTGTCACCTGAACCCGCTGCCCCTTCTCAAGTCGCACCTGTCCCAGGGAATACAGGCCGTTATCGAGAGGGGCGGCTTTGGTCATGTCGATGCGATGTTCTTCACTCCCTGCCGGGGTGGTGACGGTCACAGGCACCGAGGTACCGCGATTCTCATGCGGCAGATAGGCGACCCGGACCTCCCACATTCCCGCTGAAGGGGCTTCGAGATCGAACGTACACAAGGCGCCCGAGTTGTTGCTCGCATAAAGATACCCGAAGGCAAAGTATCCCTTCAGTCCGGTCCCTTCACTCCAGGGGCCCGACTTTTTCGCCTGCTTGTCATCGACCACCACACCATCAAACCTGGTCGGATCAAGCCCCGTGTAAGTACCGTACGGCCCCGCTTCAGGGAGTGCATCGGCCGGGATCGCAAAGTCGTCACGAACCGTCGCACGATAGGCCTTGCCTGGCAATCGCAGCAGCTGATCGAGATCGTCCCAGTAATTCGTGTAAACATCACGTGGGAGGCAGCTCCGCAGGACGCAAATACTGGCCGCCTTGCCGACGACTTCTCCCATCATGCCGCAGGTCTTCATCACCCGCGTCGTCCCGAGAGCTTCGTGCGTCACGCTGATGCAGCGGCCCGCCATGAACAGATTCTCGACGTTCCGGCTGTAGAAGCAGCGGTAAGGGACAGGATATCCGTAACTCCGGTCGACACCGCTCCCGTGGACCGCATACGAGATGAACGGATTGTCCGGGAACTTCTTCGCGTACTGCTGCTTGGGATAGTGCAGGTCGATCGACCACGTGCTGGGCACGCACCCATCCGGGAAGTCCCGCTTCGAAACGATGTCCTCCTCGGTCAACAGCACATCGCCCATCAACCGGCGACTCTCACGCGGTCCCCCGATATACGCCACCCAGGTGAGGTACGCGTTGCGATGTCTGTCGGCGCCGTCCCGGTTCTTCATCGCGTTGAAGGCACCAAAGACGGCCCGCAGATTCCAGTCGCGAATTCCCTCGGCGTCCTTGATGGGGTCCTTGTCGTATCCGCTCTCCCAGAACCACTGCCCGTGATAATCGCGGGGGTACGGGAAGTCCTTCATCGTCAGGTCCAGGGCCCATGGAGTCTCGGGGAACTCGACCGGCTTGTCCGACTCGGCCCAGGCCCACATGTTGCTCATCCCCATCCGCCCCTCGGGAGTCATATCCCAGTCGGCGCCGGCCAGCGCCCCGATCGTGCCGTGCCCGGTCGCATCACAAAAGAGCGTCCCCTTGAACACAAACTACTCGCTGGTTCGGGTATCGAACGCGTGGACTGCCTCGATAGGGATGGGAATCTCCTTCGCATCGCCGCGGTCCTCGACATCCACCCGGTAGGCGTGACAGTTCAAAAACAGGTCGATGTTCTTCTCGGCCCGGACAATCGCCTCTTTCTTGGCATCTTCAAACTCTTCGTAGGTGCCCGGTGATTTGGTGGCACGATCGGCGAACTCCTCGACGATTTCTCCGATTCGCGGGTACTTGCCGCGACGGATGTTCCCCATCGCCCACACGCGGACCTCACTCGATCCGTTGCCCCCCAAAACCGGACGATCCTGGATCAGTGCCACCTTGCAGCCGGCGCGTGCTGCCGAGATCGCAGCTCCCATCCCGGAATAGCCACCGCCCACCACGACGAGGTCGTATCCCGATTGAATCGTCGGCTCATCGTTCAGCCCGAGCTGTTCGCGACGCCACGGAGGCAAAACCTTGCCTTCGTTCGGCGGCGGTGCATTGTCGGTGGTGAAATAGATCGCATCGCAGCGTCCGTCGAAGCCGGTCAGATCGTGCAGAGCCAGCTTTACGGGAATACCGCCCTCCGGCGCAGAACCGGCCGACGCATCACTGGCAGGCGCGATCTCAACGGTTCCGCCGTCATGCCAGAACCAGTCGGCTCCACGCGTCCCGAAGGTCTCCTGGAGCGGCTTTCCGTTCACCAGTACCTGGAAGCGCCCCGGCTGGCCCGGTGCTTCCCACCGCGCAACCCAATCCTTTGTGCGCACGAAGACGCGGTACGTCCCCGCCCTGGGAAACGTCACAACTGTCGTCGCGTCCTTCACCGGTCTGCCGAGACCGTGGGCGAGCAGATACGGCGAGCCCATCGCGGTGATCGACTGCGTGTCGAGTGACCACCCTCCATGCGAATCGAACGACTCCGCCTCGACCAGCACGGACTCTGCCTGCAAACCGGTCGTCATGCAGAGCGACAGGGCCAGGATTGCCATCAGACAGCGCATTGCTTCCTCCGAATGGAGTCATCTCACAGCAGCCACACGCCGGAGAATCCTCCGGACACAAGGCTGCGGGATCTGAGCGTGGAACCGGTCGGCACTTTCCGCCGACTTCCCTTCAGCATACGGATTCGCGAAGGTCGGAGCGAGCATGCAGCGGAGCTCGCGTGGCGTCAAGCTGGAGAAGCCCACCCCCCGGCATTTCGGACGAACCCCTCGCGCGTCTGGCTTGCAGATCATGCAACCGGACGAGGATCCTGTCCCTGCCTTTCACAACGTTACCAGTGACGGCAGAAGCGGAATCCTCGCTGACCAGCGGATACCGTCGCTCGCCCGTTCGCCACCAGCATCCCCCCCAGAGGAGATGCTGCTCGACGCACCCCGAGTCCCGACATGACTGAAGAGAAGTACGACAGCGAGTTCCCCCGGGTCGCGGACGGCTCACGGCTTTTGTGGGCGGGGCAACACCTCGAGGTTCGGGCCGCAGGAACCTGGGAATACGTCACCCGACGCATCCGACGACCGGCAGTGGCCATCGTGGCCATCACCGATCGCAATGAAATGGTCCTGATCGAGCAGCTGCGCCCGCCCATTGGTGAGCCGGTGATCGAGATTCCGGCAGGTCTGGTGGGGGATCTCGCCGGGCATTCCGACGAACCGCTGCTCGTTGCCGCCCGTCGTGAGCTACTCGAAGAGACCGGCTACGAAGCCAGCCATTGGACTCGGCTGACCGAAGGGTGCTCATCCCCCGGACTGACGGACGAGTCGGTCGTTCTGTATCTCGCCCGCGGACTGCAGAAGGTCGCCGCGGGCGGTGGCGATGAAAGCGAGTCGATCGAAACGCACCTCGTGCCGGTGGTGGAGGTGCTGACCTGGATCCGGCAGCGAGGTGCGCCAATCGATCTGAAGGTGCTCGCCGCGCTGGCGCTGCTCAACGAAATCGACCTGTCATAAGCAGCCGGTCCCCGTCAGCCAATCACCCGCAGATCGGGCAATCTCCACGGCCCGATCTGCCGAAGTTCGACAGCCAGCCAGTGCTTGCACGACGAACAGCGACGAGTGAGTCCACTCTCACCCGCGTGCACGAGGTCGGGGCCACTCAGCACGACCGTCCGCCGACAGCAGGGGCAGCGGACGAGGCAACAGACAATGACAGTCACAGTGGGGCGAGTCATTGGTTCATTCGATCAACAGGGACGGGGCGAACTCGAGCGCATCCTACGAACGCGTCGCGTCACTGGCGGCGTCCGCCTGCGCTCGTTGCAGGACGGTTGTCGTCCAGACGCCACCACCACGATCCTGGACAGGATCCGGGATTGACTCGCATCGCCACGGGAATAAAAACAGCCATCGACAACAGCGGGACGACCACCCGGGAAACCCCGCGGTGGCCGTCCCGACAGGAGCGACTTCCAATCGCACGCCATTAACCCTTCAGCACGACAAAGCGGGATCCTTCACTGGTGCGCACCAGCAGGAGCAGCCCCTTCTCCGGGTCCGCATTCTCCACGGCTTCTTCAAATTCGGCCGCGCTGGAGATCTCTTGAGACCCGACTCGGCTGATGACCGTCCCTTCGGTCAGTCCGACCCGGTCGGCCAGGCTGCCCGGCGCCACACCCGTGATGACAACACCCCGGACACCGTCGAGGCCCAGTTGGCTCGCGACTTCGTCGGTCAGGTCTTCGACGTTGATGCCGAAGGCATTCGAAGTCCCCCCGTTGCCCGGCATTGTCGGACCTGCCGATGCGAGAGATTCAGGCATCGGCTGGACCGTGACATCGAGGGTGATCTCCTTTCCGTTCCGGTTGACAACGAGTTCGTGCGTCTCGTTGATAGCCGCCCGTTCAACGACATTCTGCACCTGGGCCGGTGTCGCAACCGGCTTGCCTCCGAACTTCACGATCACGTCGCCGATCTGCACGCCCGCCTTCTCGGCAGCCGAACCCTGGCGGACCTCCGTCACCAAAGCGCCACGGGCAGTCGGCAGGCCGAGCTGTTCGCTCAGTTCCGGCGTCACCTGCTGGATGCCGACGCCAAGAAACGCACGCTCGACCCGTCCCTTCTCGATCAGTTGCTGACTGACCCAGCGCGCGGTATCGACCGGAATGGCGAAGCCGATCCCGTCACTTCCGCCGCCTCGAGTCGAGATCGCGGTGTTGATGCCGACAACCTCCCCGTTGAGATTGACGAGCGGGCCTCCGCTGTTTCCGGGATTGATCGCCGCATCGGTCTGCAGGAAGTCTTCACGCTCGGCGATGCCCACACCCCGCTGCTTGGCAGAGATAATCCCTGCCGTCACCGTTTTGTCGAGACCGAACGGGGCCCCGATAGCCAGGACCCAGTCGCCGATCTGCAGGGCCTCGGAGCTCCCCAGCCTGGCGGCCGGCAGCTCGCCCGCCCCTTCGATCCGCACGACGGCCAGGTCGGTCTTCGGATCCGTCAGCACTTCGGTGGCCTGGAACTCACGTCCGTCGTGAAGCTTGACCATCACCTTGGCACCATCACCGACAACATGATTGTTCGTCAGGATGATGCCCGACGAGTCGATGATGACACCCGAGCCCATCCCCTGCCGGCGAGGCAGTCGTCGCGGGGTCTCGAATCTCCGCAGATCTTCCTCAAAGAACCGCCTCAACAGCGGTGAAAGCTCTTCAGGGATCTGTGAATCAAATTGCTGGAGCCGTGCCGTGGCGATCTCCCGCTCACTGCGGATCGTCACCACCGACGGCAGGACCTTCTCCGACGCATAGCGAAACGCCTGTGACAGGTCATTCGCCTGGGCGACGGCCGCAGGCGGGGCGTCATTGGCTGCCCAGGTCCAGTGTTCCGGCAAGGTCAGAAACGACATCGTGCCGACGGCGCTGATGAGAGCAGTCAACCCGATGGCCGACACAAGATGTCGATATCGTGGTCTTCTGGTGGGTTGCATGTGCACCTCCTTCAAGCACAGGAGAACAAAAGAGTCCCTCCGGGCCCGGACGGCCAAAGCGGCAGGCGCGGGCCGGGATTTCACACTGTTCGCAACCTGCGTGCCGATGGACGGACATTCAGTCAGCAACTGCAACGCACTATGATTATTGATCTTATGTCTGGTGGTGGCCAGTAGATCGGGCCAACATGCGTGCTCGCCGACTGGCCGCTGCGGTCAGAAGTTGGTCACGCAGCACGATGTACAGGCGTCAATGAACCTTCAGCCCGGCCACAGCCAGGGCGTCGGCGTACTCCTCCGGAGTATTGATGTTCCGGAAGGATTCAAGGTGCGGATCGAGATCCCGCAGCGAGTCAACGTCAACCACCAGAGAATCACACTCGCCGACGAGCGAGGCCAGTCGGCGCTGATTCGACTGGAGCAGCCGACAGATGGTCGGCAGCAGGTCCCGCCGGTAGACCGCCGAGAGCGGATGCAGAAACTTCGCGTCGCGCGGAATCACCAGGTCGTGCAGGCCACGGGCATCCACCAGCCTTCTCACAACACTCGTATGGAGGAGGGGAACGTCACACGCGCAGACGTAGGCCGCAACACACTCCTCCGGAAGAGCCTCCAGGCCGGCCGCGATTCCGGCCAGCGGCCCCTGCCCGGCAACCTGATCTCGGGCAATCAGCACGGTGGGGGGAAGCGGCGGCAGGACCTGGTCCGCGGCCGCGACGACAACCACAGGGGAGACGGCTCCGCCGACAATGCGAATGATTCGCTCGATGAGCAGCTCCTGCCCGAACGGGAGTGTGTGTTTCGGCCGGCCCATGCGGCGGCTCTGCCCACCGCACAGGACGATCCCTCCGACTTTCTCAGCCCCGGCCGGATGCCGCTTCACTGTGCCTCCGCGGGGCCGTTGACTGCAGCGTCGTACACCACTTCTCCCCCGACCCATGTCGTCAGCACGCGAGCTTCCCGCAGCTCGTCAATCGGGCATTCGAGCAGGTCTCGGTCCAGCAGAATCATGTCAGCCAGTTTGCCGGCCTCGAGAGAGCCGAGCTCTGCTTCCGAACGCATCAGCCACGCGTTGTTGCGGGTGTAGAAGCGGATCGCCTGCTGGCGAGTCAGAGCTTCCTCAAGATGCAGAGGCTCTTCGTACCAGCGTGCTCGTCGGGTGATCGTTGTCCACATTCCCAGAAACGGATCGTAAGGATTGACGCTCCGCAATGGACCGATCTTCTGCATGTGGTCGCTCCCACCACCCGCATACACACCGGCCGCGAACAGACTCGCCAGAGGCTGGAAGTATTGCAGCCGCTCATTTCCGAACTGTGCCACCAGCGTCCACGTATCGAGATACAGCCATGCAGGCTGAATATCGACCCCGATGCCCAGTTCCGCACAACGCCGAACAGAGTCGGCACTCATGAAGTTCGAATGAGTGATCGTCGAATGCGTCGGGCTGATATCGATTTGCTCATCAACGGCGGCATACGCATCGAGCAGGGCAGCAACAGCACCGTCCCCGACGCTGTGCGCGGTAAAGGCGAGATTTCTCCGCACGCATCCCTCGACAATGCCCCGCAACCGGGCGTCGTCGATGTACCTCATGCCGCGGTAGTCCGGATCATCGATGCCGTAAATGCGACTCACCCCCCAGGGCTGCGTCATGTACGCGCTGCCTGTGAGCATTCCTCCGTCAAGAAAGCATTTGACACCGATGATCCGTAACCACGGATCGTCGGTCGTCACCAGCGGATCGGCAGCGATCCTGTCGAGATCAGCCAGGACATCGTCGAGTTTCTGTGACGGATTCAGTCCTCGGGAGAGCCGGGCCCGCACCGTCAGCCGATTCTGATCGCGCAGCCGTTCGTACTGTTCCTGTGCCGAGGCACTCGCATTGCGGTCAATGATGCCGGTGATCCCGACCCGGTTGTAATCCGCGAACAGCCGGGCAAGCTGGTCGTCCCGCTCCTGACGAGTCGCCTGTTTCTGGCTGGCAGGAGTCTTGTTCTTGAGCAGCCCGGAGTGCCGTCGCAACAGCCCCGTCGGCTCGCCCGTGACCGGGTCACGCTGCACCCGATCAGGATGCTGCTCGGCAAACTCGCGATCGATACCGCTGAGCGACAATGCCAGCGAATTGACAGATGCATCCGGCCCGGTTCGAAAAACAACGGGATGCCGGGGAGCCGCTTCGTCCAGTTCTGCCCGGAAAGGATATCGCTGCTCCTTCAATCGCGTGATGAACACCTGCTGCAGCACAATCCAGTCGCCCTCCGGCAACGCTGCGGCCCGGTCACGGATGTAGGCGAGCACATCGTCGATCGACTCCATCACGGGGACTTCGTGGTCGAACTCGTACATCGCCGCGGCCGGCGCATGCACGTGCGAGTCGATCAGCCCCGGCAACAACATTCTGCCTTCCAGATCGATGACCTGTGTTGTGTCCTGCTTCAGGGGCAGAACCTCGTCATCGGATCCGACCGCCACGATCCGGTCGCCGGCAACGGCGATGGCCTCTGCGATGGTGAAGTGCTCATCCACCGTCACGACCCGTCCCGAGTGGAGGATCAGGTCCGGTTCGGCCGCCCGGCTCACGGCTGGAATCACGCTTCCGATCGCCAGGACGGCGAGGAGCAATTTGTGAACGGAAACAGCCAAGCAGGCATACGTCGTTGGGCGCTCGTAGCATTGTCTGGAACCTGGTGCGCAGTTCGTCGGAGGTGCCAGTCC
>CAZUXX010000054.1:6010-11152 GCA_964624215.1 uncultured Planctomycetaceae bacterium | reverse complement strand
GCCGTTCATCGAGCGTGCCGTCGCCGGTCGTGTCGGGGTCGCGGAGGACGCAATCGTCGATGTACGGCAGCACCCGAGGGTCGGTCGCCAGTGGCCGGAAGCGTTTCCAGTCATCGGGAACCCACTCTCGCAGGTACATCCGCTCAGTCTCGCAAGGAATCATCTGGCCTCCGGGTTTCACGTTCGCCGCGGTTATTTGGAGCAGAACTCCCGCTGTCACCTGCCGTGCCGTGGAGTTGTTGAGTAATCATCAGGACGTTCGGCGAGACGGAAAAGTTTCATCAACTAAGATGCTGCCCCGCTGGTATCGGCCTTCTCCCAGTCCTTCGACATGAGCCGAATCTCGGGCCAATCGTACCACCCGCCTTTCGACCAGAATCGCTTGCCGTCGTCGTTGCCATCAAGCACAAAGAGATTGCAGCGAAGGATTCTGGCGTCTCTCAAACCGACAAGGCAGGCATTCACCAACGCTCGGCCAATGCCTTGCGTGCGATGTTCAGGGGCGACGGCCAGATGATAGAGGTAGCCCCGGCGTCCGTCGTGGCCGCACAGGACCGCCCCGATGATGCGGTCCTCACAAATCGCTATATGACTCAGGCCGGGGTTGCGGGAGAGATAGCGGTCGAGGTTCTCTGGGCGGTCGGCGTCCGAAAGAAGCAGCCCGTCCGTGCGCTCCCAAAGTGCGATCACATCATCCAGATGCTCACTCGTCATCGCAACGATCACGATGTCTAACCGGCCCGCTGTGCCTTCAACATCCATAACTGTCCCTCGTCAAGGACCCGAAAGCCCCACTTCTCGTAGAACGCCACCTTATCCGGGTTGCAGCATAACCAGAGCGTGCTGACTCGCTGAAGCTGGAGATGTTGCGACACGCCGTCCATCAGCCGTCGCCCAAGCCGCTGTCCCCGCAATTGCTTGGCCACGATCACGTCATAAATGGTCGCTCGGAACACGAAATCTGTGAGAACTCGGCAGAAGGCCACGAGCTTTTCGTGGTCGTCTATGAAGCCGATAATCAGGCTAGAGGTGATTTCAAAAGTTCAGTCGTTTGGCAGGCAACGTGCATGCCGGTGTGAGTGAAAGGAGACACTCACATGATCATTTCCCTGTCGAAGTGGCCGCGACGGCGGCGGCCGAGTACGACAGGGGCCAATTCGATCCTGTCGGCGAGCGCGCCGAGCACGGCCCCGCAGCCAGTTCTCACCGATTCCCAATGGAACCTTATCAAGGATCTGTTCGAAGATCCTGATCCGTCTGCCGCCATGCAGCCAAGTAGGGCCGGTTGCACCGGCCGGGATTGGCCTTGCGGCGTGCCTACGGTAGATTGGTTTGATGCCAAACTGGAGGCGTGCCAATGTTCCGGGGGGATCGTCCTTCTTCACCGAGGTGATCGATCGCCGTCGCGGCATCTTGACTTCGCCCGTCGCCCGATGATTGCTCGGAGATGTGATTCGTGATTGCCAACGCCAATGGCCGTTCGACCTCCGGGCGATCGTCTTGCTGCCGGACCATCTGCATGCCATCTGGTCACTCCCTTCCGGCGACTCCTCGTACTCACAACGCTGGGCCTGGATCAAAGGGCGATTCACGAAACGCTGGCTGGGGACGGGTGGGGCCGAGGCCGTGGTCACTCCGGGGCGGCGTCGCGATGGGCGACGTGGGGTCTGGCAACCTAAGTTCTGGGAACATACACTGGAGGATGAGGAGGCCTTCGAGCGGCAGTTTGACCATGTTCATTATAACCCGGTCAAACATGGGTACGTCCGTTGTCCCGGCGATTGGAGGTGGTCAAGCTTCCATCGTTGGGTCAAGGCGGGCGTGTACCCGCCGCACTGGGCCTGTGGAGATCGAGTCTCCTCACTCAACTTCGACGAGATTGAGGTTCGGCGAATCCTATCCTGCGGATGACTCGTTGCATGTTTCCGGCTGACCGTTCACTCCACGGTCCATTGATGTTGCAGCGATCGCACTTCACCTCAACCAAGAGGAAGAGCGTCTTTGGCGCAGGTGCAAGGTCGGTCAACAACGAGGCATCGACCATTCTGCGACCACCAATCAGTTCTTCACTGTTGGGAAAGCGGACCGCCACCAAGTCCGCCTCCGTCAGCGTATAACGTCTCTGCTGATCGGGGTGGACGACGAATCCGGGTATGGACAATAAGCCGTTCAACCCGAAATACCAACTGGCAACATGTTCCGCACGCTCACCACGACGAAGTTGCCTTCGTTGTTCTTCGAGTTGTGCCTTCCGCTCTGGCGTCAACATGTGCTTACTCCAACCCCTTCACGAACTTGATCGCCTTCTCCACAAATGCTGCCTCAACCTAGCGTGGCGGGCTTCTCTGGGACGATCACCTTGCCGTCGAACGTGCCGAACACCTTCCGCATTTCGGGCGACAAGCCCTTCAGCGGTTTCCCGGATCGGTCCTTGCCAAGCGAACTGAGTCGATGGGCCTTCGTGAGAATGCAGCTGTCTGGTCCACCTTTGACGAGAACGAGATCGTCTCGTTGCTTCTCGAAGACGGTCGGGTAGCGGACATGGAAGTTCTTCCCGAACTCTCGCTTCAGCGTCGTCTTCGAGAAGTCTGCCGCCATGCCAGCAAGTTCGACCACGAAATACCCAATGAAGTACAGCGCAGGAGACTCGCTGGCCCGCCAGCCTGCTTCGTCGTCCCACTCCTGCATACCGCAGTAGAAAATCAGGCAATCGCCCTCGTTCCAACTTTTGTAGTGAGCGTTTCGGAGTGGGGGGATCGCCGCAGGTGAAGGTCTCGAATTCCAGGTCGAGGTGGGTGTGCTGTTCGGCGATGGCCACTTGCTTACGTGCAGGGAAGCAGGCTGAGTGCGGGCGACCGTTCTTTTCGATCACGGTTCCGTACTTGTGAGCGCTGACTCGCTTGTTGTCAAGGATGCAGACGAACTCGAACGATCCATCAGAGAACAGCGGACTCTGAATGCCGCCACAGCCTGAGTCGATCCCGACACGCAGGAGAACAGCTTTCCTCATTTGGCCTCCCGACGCTGGGCAAGGAGTTTGGCGAGCGTGTGCCACTTGAAGAAGTTTCGGCAGTGGTCGCCAACAAAGTAGATCATCGGCTCGTCCCACAGATCCACCTTGGTTTACAGCTTGCCGCGGCACGGGGGGAAGGCCTGTCAGTCCCGATGGCCGTTGTACAATCGGGTCATGCAGCACGTCGAACTGTTCACCATCGGCCACTCGAACCATTCGTCAGCCGAGTTTGTCGAACTGCTCCAACAGCACGAGATCTCCGTGGTCGTCGACATTCGACGGTTTCCCGGTTCCCGCTCCTTTCCACAGTTCAATCAGGAGAAACTCTCAGCCACGCTGCGAGCGGGCGGTATCGACTACCGATGGCTAGAGGAACTGGGAGGGCGACAGCCGCGACGGAAAGGGTTCGACTCTCCGAATACAGGGCTTCGCAACCAGAGCTTTCGCAATTACGCCGACTACATGCTGACCGATCCGTTCCGATCCGGTGTCGAACAGCTCGAACAGATCTCCACGGCAGGGCGAGCGGTCATCATGTGTGCGGAGAGTGTTTTCTGGCGATGCCACCGTCGGCTCGTCAGTGACTTCGTGATGGCCCACGGAGGTACGGTGTACCACATCTTTCCGAACGGCGACGTAAAGCCCCACTCGCTGACGGCTGAAGCCCGTTTCAAGGATGGGGAATTGACCTACCCCGGCCCTGCCACATTGTTCGATTAGCCATCCGATCACTGTGCCTGACAGGGCCCCAGCTGGCCTGCATCCTTGCTGCAGTGGGCCCGCCGGGAACGCCGCCGCAGTTGGTGCCGGGGGGACGCGGCTGGCCCGGTTCTCCGCGACAGTGGAGGGAGGTGTGCAAGGCCCTCCGGTCGCAAGCGTCTCCGCCGTCGACACGACCGATTCAGTCAGACGTGCCCACACGTGCGAAGACAGGTCCCTGACGAAGCACGTCCCGGTCGCGCGAACGACCGGGACGTGTGAGTGGTCACCAGCGAATGGCGACGATCGGGAAGGCGAGAATCGTCCCGACGCGCTCTGTGCGAATGTCAGGAACTGTTCTGCGACCGTGGCAACAATCCGCGGTTGCTACGGAGACTGGGCGGTCGCCCGCTGACGGACGGTCTCGAACATCTCCAGCAACCGGTCGGTGATCTTGACGGTTGCCTGAATTTCGACGTTGTTGGATCCCATCCAGGTCTCGTATCCACCCAGTTCGTGCTGCGCCGGAGTCGGGAGGTAGCCGAACGAGCCGTTTGCGAGTTCGATGGTGAAGGTGTGTTCCAGCGGACCGCGATCCTTCAGTTCGAGTCCGGTTTCCGCAAATGTTTCGAAGGGGATGGCAGCGATGCCGACATTCCCGATCCGCAACACCTGCAGTGGAATCGAGACTTCCTCGGGCCCATCGGCGAGTTGCCGCGCGCGGCGGGCGTAGATTTTCTCGCGGACGTGGTGCTGGGGCTTGGCATCGTCGAGATTCAGACTGTCGAAGTACGCAAGGATTTCTTCTGTCGGTTTGCGAACCTTGAGCTTCAATTCGCTCCAGGCGGCGTCGAGTGTCACATCACTTCGGAACTCGACCGACTGATGTGCTTCGTGGACGCGGCGTGCGACCAGGTCCGCCACCTTCTGCATCTTTTCGTAGGGCTCCATCCGCTCGGGTTTGGCCTGAAAGTCGATGTTGTTGATGTCTCCACTGGTGCCGTTGGAAAGGATGCCGACGAAGGGAGGAGTCTGCTTTTCAGCCCCCAGCAATTCCTCGATGCGAAGGGCGAAGTAGCCAAAGTAGTCGGCCGAAACGTCCCCATGGCGTACTCCACCGACGTAGTGCAGGGAGTAATTGGCCAGGAGGGCGATGGGGCGGCCGTCCCGGGCCTGCACCGACAGAAACGCGATCTCGGGATCAATCGGGCCAGCGGGCCGGACAAGTGAGGCGTGTCCGCGGGGGGGATTCATTCGCACCTTGTCCGTCCCGCCGAACGGGTTCTTGAGCAGTTCAGGGTCGGTGACGTGCCAGCGGCGATTGAAAACCTCACTCGGTTCGTCGACCGAGCCGAAGGCGATCTGGGCCGGTTCCAGCTGGTTGACGGCTCTGCGGACTCCGTCGGCGATCCGCCGGGCAACGAATCGCT
>CAZUXX010000054.1:3181-6000 GCA_964624215.1 uncultured Planctomycetaceae bacterium | reverse complement strand
CAGTTCCTTGGCGGGCACCAGCCGGTTATCGCTACGGGCGGTTGTGGCCGAGTGAGTGTGCGTGGCGGCACAGAGCACGTGATCAGCCGGAATCGACGATTCCTCCTCAATCCACTTCCTGGCGGCGTCGTAGACTTCGCGGGGGATGCCGACGTTGTCACACAGCACGATGGCCAGGGTGGTCTTGCCGTCGTTGAGGACGAGGCACCGCGCGTACAACTCGTCGTGAATATGCTTGGCCGGGTACGGAGACCAGCCACCGACGATCAGTTCTCCCAGAGGCGGCGTGATGTTGCTCATCGCAGCACCGGCACGCAGCCCGCTGGCAGCGGCCGCGTCATCCGCACGGGACGGGAGTTGCCACACGACGATCAGTGATACAAACGCAACGATGGTTCTCAGTGGGTGTTTCGTCATCGGGAAATCGCACCTTCGAAACGCGTGAGAGTGAAGACCGCAGTGGCCCGCGACCGACCGGACGCTGCAAACCCGGCAGAGCCGGCCCATCAGACATCAGAGTTCGTAAGCCGACTCCTTCGCGGCGTCGCCACCGAACGAGGCGCGGATGTCATCCGCCGCCTTCATCACGACGACAACGGGGCCGGTGACCTTGATGAAATAGTTCCCGGCGTCTTTCACCGTGAGCATGATGGCGAGCATGGCATAGTTCTCGGCGTCTTCGGTCTGCCGGCGAATCGGCGGTCCGACCGGCTTCTTGTACGTGCCGGTCAGCTCGGCGATGACGTACTCTCCCTGCGGGCTCGTTCCCTTGCGAATCCGGACGGAACGGCCCTGGGCGTCAAACTGACCGATCCAACGTTCGACGTTCTGCTTGACACTGCCGCCAAACGGAGGAAAGACGACGTACTCGGCAGCTTCGACTCCCGCCTTCCCGGCCGGGATGTCGTACTGTGCCAGCCGGAGATTGCTCGAGGGACGCCCCTTCACCCAGCCCGCAGGAATCTGGAGAGTGAGCTTCTCAAGCTTGACCTCTTCCGTCTTCTTCTCTGCGGCGTTGTCATCGAAATAGACGTAATGCCCGCGCGTGTCAGGATCGGCTGCGGCGACGGTCTTGCCCTGCGGGCCTTGCTTCTGCAGCCCCATTCCGCTGATCTTCATGGGCAGCTTGTAGAGGCTTGTTCGGGCGGTGATGTACAGCGTCGAGTTGTCGGCACCTCCGAAGGCGCAGTTCGAGGGTTTTTCGGGAACCTCGACGCGACCGATGAGATCTCCCCCGCGGGAAACGACCACGAGTTGCTTGTAGGTCGCGTAGATATTGCCCTTCGAATCGAGCGCCATTCCATCGGGACCGTTCCCGTCGATGTCCTGGTCCCCTTCAAACAGGATCCGCCCGGCAGAAAGCTGGCCGGGAGAAACAATGTCGTAGGCGACGATCTGGCGCTCGTTGATGTTCGCCACGTACAGCGTTTTGCCGTCATCAGAGACCAGCACTCCGTTCGGTCGCGGCAGGTCTGCCACCACACGGGTGAGCTTGCCCTCCTGGCTGACGTAGTACACCCCTTCGACCGGCTGCGTCGGATCCTCCCGCCGGTAATTCGGATCGGTGAAGTAGAGCCCCCCGTGCCCGTCGAGCGCCAGATCATTCGGTTTGTTGAGAGGCTTTCCGTCGAACTCCCCGGCGAGAATCGCCGCGACCTGTCCCTTCTGATCGGGGCCGCTGACGAGCCGCGCTACCCGCTGGGCATCGCCCTGGCAGGCGTAGACGTTGCCAGCTCGATCGCACATCAGTCCGTTGGCTCCATCCGAGTCCGTCATCCAGTCACGCGAGGATCCGTCGGCGTCGACCCGAATGATGCGGGAGTTCGGGATGTCGCTGAAGAGCAGATACCCGTCCGGATGCCACGCAGGTCCTTCAGTAAACCTGCAGTCTGCGACGACCTTGGTCACGTCGCCACAGACGAGCGACTTGAGATCCTCGCCGTAAGACGCTCCCGCGAGGGTGAGTAACAGTCCGCAACAGACTGAAAGATGCCAGAGTGATCGAGTCATTCCTAATTCTCTCCTGGAAGCAGCGAGTTCGTCAGACGGACGGATCCGATTCTGCTTGTTCGTCCGCGGGATTGCAATTGGTAGGGATTCGACAACAGGTGACTTGCTGACCAACTCCCGGGGGCCGACGGACGGGTTTGCGCAGTCCACTCGGTCCGAAATTCGAGAATGGCGAACCCTGTTGCTCCCGGTACTGTCCGGTGCTGCGATGCGCGTGCGATGATGTCTGTCGCCCGGCTCGCGTGCCTTCCGGATGAAGTGAGCCTACACTGCCCACCCGGAACCGGCTTTCAGGGCATTCGAAGCGCCCTGCGGCCCGTCGATCGAGAATTTCACCCCGCTCATCTCACGGAGCTCCGTGAGAACCACGTGAGGATGTACCGAGGTTGTTCATGCAGTTCGAAACGTCTTGCGTTCATACCGGTGTGGCACAGGATTCGGCCTTCAACAGCGTCACGACGCCGATCTACCCGACGTCGACCTTTGCATGGGACGACCTGAATACTCACAAGGGGTTTGATTACACCCGCAGCGGAAATCCGACGCGGCGGGCACTGGAGCTGAACCTCGCCGCGCTGGAAGGGGGGATCGACTGCCGTGCCACCTGCACCGGCATGGCCGCCGTCTCCACCGCGATGCAACTCTTCTCACCGGGCGACCACATCATTGCCGGGCATGACATCTATGGAGGTACGTACCGGCTCTTTGCCGACTACCTCAGCAAGCAGGGGCTGAAATTCAGCTTCGTGAACATGGGCGACGCCGGGAACGTCCGCCAGGCGATCACGCCGGAAACGCGCGGAATCTGG
>CAZUXX010000054.1:0-3171 GCA_964624215.1 uncultured Planctomycetaceae bacterium | reverse complement strand
TGCTGAACATCGTCGACATCGCCGCCATTGTCGACGTTGCCAAGGCCTCGAACTGCATCACGATCGCCGACAACACGTTTCTTTCTCCGTACCTGCAGCGTCCTCTCGAACTGGGAGTGGACGTCGTCGTCCACTCGACAACGAAGTATCTCAACGGACATTCCGACGTCGTGGGCGGGTGCGTGATCACGCGGGACGAAGCCCACCGCGAACGGATCTCCCACGTCGTCAACGCCTACGGACTGGCCTGCTCGCCGTTCGATGCCTGGCTGGTTCTGCGCGGAGTCAAGACGCTCGCGCCGCGGATGCAGGCCCATGAGCGCGGTGCCATCGCCGTCGCCCGGATGCTGGCAGAACATCCCGCGATCGAGCGGGTCTACTACCCGGGACTGGAGACGCATCCGCAGCACGAACTGGCGAAGCGGCAGCAGAAAGGGTTCGGCGCGATGCTCAGCTTTGACCTCCACGGCGGACGTCCTGCCGTCGAGCGCGTGCTCGCCCGGTTGAAGTTCTTCGCGCTTGCCGAATCGCTCGGAGGCGTGGAATCACTCATCGAATATCCCGAGACGATGTCGCACGCCTCGATGACACTGGAAGCCCGCCGCCAGGCCGGGATCTCGGAGAAAACACTGCGTGTCTCCGTCGGGATCGAACATCCTGACGACCTCGTGGAAGATCTGAAGGCTGCGCTGGAGGCGGCCGGATCCACGAGCGCCTGACCGGCAGGCGGTCTGGTACCTGCCAGACCTGGTAAAGACGTGACGCCCTTGGGGTGCGGTTGAGGCGACTCACCGCACCCCTTTGTTCTTCGATGTGCGCTGGATGCGGACTCAGTGGCCGAACTGGGACAGAGTGACTGTCGCCGTCCCGACCATGGCAGTGGAATCGGTATAGTACAGCCGCTCGTCCATCTGCGGGTCGGGAACATACGGCCCCCGAGACTGAATCTGCGGATCGTTTGACGAAAGCATCTCGTCCAGCGTGGCCACGATCCGGTTCAGGCGCACGCAGTGTTCCCGCAGCAGGTAGAAGCGATGTGCTTCCAGCCAGCCAATCAGCTCGGCATAAGCTCTGCTCCGGGGACGCGGGTTCTGTTGCAGTGCTTCGAGGGCACGCAGCCGGTTCTCGATCTCGGCCCGGGCGATTGGAGGACGCAGATCGGGAACATAGTCGACCGTGCCATTCTCGCTGACGACGACCGCCAGACAGGGGGCTTTGGTCGATGCGACATAGCGAACGGCCGAGTTGTAGCGTGCCCCACGACTGGGATCCCCTTTGGCGGAGGCGATGCCGTCGAGAATTGTCCCGATTGCGTGACACATCCCGTCGGGGCTTAGCAGGACGGCACCGTCAATCGGTGTCAGATGCCGCAACAGTTCAGACGAGATCAGCCGGGGCACGACAGGGATGCACTGGGCCGCGAGGCGCTGGGCCTCGCGGCGGGCATCAGCCGAGATGACGAGCATCGTCCCGTGGCTTTCCTCAACGGCCTGCTCGACCAGGGACACCAGGCACGCGCAATCGTCGTCTGAGATCCCCTCGAAAATCCGCTTGAGGTCGATGCGCAACTTGGCCTGGTTGATGCGTGTTCGGGGCAGCGACGGTTGGCCGTACTGCACGCGCATCAGCGGGCGGGCATTGTGCAGCAGTTCCCAGTGATGATGCCCGTAAATCCGCACCTCGAAAATATCCTCATCGGCGAGGCGATCACGGTGCACGTGGACCAGGTTGAAGATGCGGTCTGAATCGGAGTGGAGCGCAAGTTCACTGGAGGTGAGTTCCAGCAGCTTGCGGGCATGCCCGTGATGCCGCATTCGGGCCGACGACGAGAACTCGATGCGACTGTCGAGTGCGGGATGGTCGCGGCGGGCCAGAAAGATACTTCCCCGGACTTCCGTCTTCTCGTAATGCAAGGACGAAACGGTCGTGAACGTTCTGAACAGGTCCGGCATTCCGTCGACACTGTTCGAGTCGATCCGCCACACGAGACCGGACATCAGTCGGCGGCCTGCGGCCCGCAACAACTCTTCCGGATCGATCGCACTGAGCTGGCGCCCCGCCTGCGGTCGCATCACCTCCAGTGAAACCCGTTCCAGATACTCCTCCATTGCCGCATCAATCAGTGAGACCGGCACACGGATCCGTCGCTCCGATCGAATTGTGACCTCACGGTCGCGCAGCGCCACGTGACTCCGAAGAACCTCGTTCTGCAGCCCGACCACGACAGAAATCCAGTACCGGCCGAGTGGCACCGGCAGGGCGACCCAGTACGACATGGTTCCCGGCCAGCCCGCGTGCTGCTCGATCACCTTCATCACCGCGTCCCGGATGGTGCGGCGGAGATGTTTCTCGTATCGCGGAGAATGACTGAGCGCTGAGGGAGTGGTTCCCTCCCCGACATCCAGCGCCGCATACCCCGATCGCAACAGGGGAAGACCGGCGAAGTCGTCCGGAGTCAGCCAGAAATCCTCACTCGGCTCCAGGCAGACAACCGGGCGGGAACTGGAAGGTCGGCTGAGGAATCCAACCAGAAACAACTCCGGGTCAAAACGGGTATCCAGCGCTTCGAAAGCGCGTTTGGCCGACTGTCGCTGGGCGACCCGAAAATGCGGCTGATAAGGCCACATGAGATGTGACATGCTCGCATCCCTGTCTGCACACGCCCGACTTCCATTTGTATTCGACGCCGACGTGGCTAGGAACGGCAACTCCGGGAATTCCAATCCTTTCGATGCCCGCCTCCGCAACGACGGATCTGATGCCGGCACCCGCAGCGAATTACCCGACGGGCGAAGTGCGCGTCCCGGCAACTGCCCCCTCCCAAACCGCCGTAGTTCCCGCCACTGCCCTCGCCCCCCAGTTGCCGTGGGCTCCCTGCTTGTCCTGGGCGACGCGACGCGTCTGCTGCTCCCATCGCAGCCGACGTTGCACGCGCATGACCGAAGTCCTTTCCCACACGCCTCGTGTGACGCTGCCCATCTGCCCACGGCCCCCCTGGAAAAATTTTGACGCGGGCAGATTGACACTCTGAAACGCCCTGTTAGGATTCACGCCCCGCAGCCAAATGGCTCGCCGGGATGACCCCGCCACTGGCGGGTGTCTTTGGCCTTTTCGGAGGCCCTCCTGCCCTTCGGGGGTGGGGCTGATCTTTGACAATCTGGTTGTGGGATT
>CAZUXX010000053.1:0-11213 GCA_964624215.1 uncultured Planctomycetaceae bacterium | reverse complement strand
CGAAGGCGACAGACGGGTCAGACGTGAGCCCGAGCTTTGCCCTCGACAAGGATGGCAACCCGATCCCGCACCGCCGGCTGCAGGCGGTGGATCTGGAAGCAGGTGAGCAGATCAAGCCGAACCCGAACACGGCTGCGATCTGGCACTACTCTACCCTCGATTCGGATGGCGACGGGAAGATCTCGTTTGAGGAGACGATGCATCGCTCTTGCGGGACGGTCGCGATCAAGGATGACATTCTTTACATCGCCGACTTCAGTGGTCTGTTCCACTGTCTGGATGCGAAGAAGACGACGGACGTTACGGACGAGCTGGGGATTCCGGCTCCGGAGCGGAAGTGGACGTACGACATGTTCGCCGCCGCGTGGGGCTCTCCCCTGATTGTGGATGGCCACGTGTTCATCGGAGACGAGGACGGTGATATCGCGATCTTCGAGCACGGCAGCGACGATGGCGAGCCGATTGCCGAGATCAACATGGGCAACTCGGTGTACTCGACTCCGATTGTGGCCAACAACATCCTGTATATTTCGAACAAGGACACCCTGTTCGCCATCAAGGCAGGAGCCCAGCTGGAAGAATAGACTCTCCAGAAGAGGTGGCGACGCCTTCGGGATGAAGGCGCCAGGACAGACGCAGGTCGTCTGTTATTGATGAATCCCCCCCGGAGCCGGTGATGCAAGTCACCGGCTCTTTCCATGCGCGGGGCTTCCAGGCTGGCAACGAATGGTGCAAACCTGGGTGCGCGGCTTACTCGAAATTCCAGCCGGCGAACAGACGGGCGCGGAAGTCGTGCCACTCCTTGGATTGTCGGGGTGCTGACCCATTCGAGAGAGCCTGGCAGATCCGCTCGTCCATGTCGCGAAGGCGATCGGAGAGAAGCTCGACGAGATTGGTGAGAATACAGAAGGCCGCCCGGGGGGAGTCGTTTCGCAGTGTCTGGAAGGCTTCGGGCGTGAGATACCCGACTGTTACGTCGGTCTTGGCGCGGACCGAGGCACAGTGCGGTGCCGGACTGAGAAACGACATTTCTCCGAAGACATTTCCCGCGTCGAGCACAGCGAGCTGCTCCTCGTGTCCGTCGGGAGCGGTTTTGACCACTTCGACGGTCCCTTCGAGGAGCAGCCAGAGTGCCTGATCGGTTTTCCCTTCGTGGAGGAGGACGTCACCGGCCCGGGCCTGGCGACGTTCCACCAGCCGCTCGAACGAGGCCCTGTCGTCGAGAGTGCAGTTCGCCAGAAGCGGGATGCGTTTGGTGAAACTGTCTCGATCGTTCATGTCGGGCCTGTGGTTTGATCGTCAGATGCCAGCCAGTACGGTTGCGCGTCCGACGCGTCCGATTCCCAGGATGTAGGCGGCGACCCGCAGCGAGACTTTCTTTTCCTCGGCGATCTTCCAGACCCGCTCGAAGCTGCTCACCATGATCTTGTCGAGCTCTTCGCGAACGCGACTGAGCTGCCAGCGGAAGTGCTGCCGGTTCTGCACCCATTCAAAGTAGCTGACGGTGACTCCCCCCGCGTTGGCGAGGATGTCGGGGACGACCGTGATGTCCCGGGCACGGAGGATGTCGTCGGCTTCGGGTGTGGTCGGGTTGTTCGCTGCTTCGACGACATACCGGGCCCGCACTTCGGCGGCGCTCTCTTTGGTCAGGACGTTGCCGATCGCAGCAGGGATCAGCACATCGACATCGGCACTGAGCAGTTCGGCATTGGTGATGGGTTCGCCATTGGGGAACTCGGTGACCCGTCCGGTCGCGGCGAAATGCCGCTGCAGGTCGGGAATATCGAGCCCGTCGGGGTTGTAGATTCCACCGTACAGATCGGAGACGGCGACGACTTTGGCCCCGAGTTCATGCAGCCGCTGTGCGGCGTGTGTTCCGACGTTGCCAAACCCCTGGATTGCGACGGTAGCCCCCTCGACAGGCCGCTTCATGTGTTCAAGCATCACGCGGGTGATGATGGCCACGCCTCGACCGGTGGCCTCTTCGCGGCCGTCGGCACCGTGAAGTTCGACCGGCTTGCCGGTTACGCACGCGGGGTTGAAGCCGTGGTACTTCTGATACTGATTCATGATCCAGGCCATGACCTGGGCATTGGTTCCCATGTCAGGTGCCGGGATGTCTTTGTCGGGGCCGATGACCTCGTGAATCTCGTCGATGAATTTTCGTGTGACCCGTTCGAGTTCGCCGGGTGAAAGATCCTTCGGGTTGAGGGCGATCCCCCCTTTGGCGCCCCCGTAGGGGATGTTCACGACGGCGGTTTTCCAGGTCATCAGGGAGGCGAGGGCGACGACCTCGTCGGCATTGACCTCGTGATGGTAGCGCAGCCCCCCCTTCATCGGCCCCCGGGCATTGTCGTGCTGGATGCGGTATCCGAGGAACGTATGGATCTGACCATCGTCCATCTCGAGAGCCACCTGAACCTTGATCTCGCGTTGCGGCGTCGACAGCAGCGTTCGCATGTTGCTCGAGAGGCCCATCACCTCAGCAGCCTGCACGAAGTATCGATTCGCCGTTTCAATAGAACTCACAAAGGACTCCCCTGTAAAGACGTAGAAACGGGCCGATCGTATCCCAACTGCACGGCGGGGACGAGACCGCAGGAAAGTTCCCGCTTTTCGACAGCTTTCGTCGCGAGAATTTGACGCGTTTGGGACTCCGGTTCTGGTATCGACAATACTTGATGCAAAACGGGAAAAAACGGGGCCCGTTCTGTCCAGCTACAGGGAGAGTGCCGGATATCGCGAGGATGACAATCCCGGTGTTTGGCGGAGAAAGGACGACACCCAATCAGGTTGGGCTGTCGAATTCGCGTCACCCGCGCTTTCGGCGCAAGCGTGCTCCGTGATGGATTTGCCCCATGATGCAGCGGGGGCGTCTTCGGGCAAATGACAAGGGGGAGATGTGTTTCAGACAACCCGGAGAGTCTCCGGGTTCTGAGGCATTACCGTCCCGGTTTGCGGGCGTTGGATGCTTCGTAGGCCCGCTGGCGAAGAAGCCGGGCCTTGTGAAAGGAATCGATGCGGTGCATGGGACCCGAGCGCTCCCCGGGAATCAACAGGCCATCGTCTGTGATATCGAGCCACTGGGGGTTCCGGCAATTCCATACTCCGATTTTTCCGATCTCCCTGGCATCGGAACCTTCTGCTGTGAGAACCCTCACGGTTCCCGAATTGTCGATGTGGATCTCGATGGCGTCGTCAGGAACCGTGATCTCCGGTGTGAGCCGCCAGGTCGTCCCGTTGCGGTGCTGCACGATGGTTCCGCCGTCGTCGATGTCGAACAGGCCGGCGCGGGTGAATGCGCGCTGGTCGCCGTGTTCGAGTGCGAAGAATCCGTCCTTTTCAATGAGAAGATGGAGCGGGTTCCCGGTGCTGACCGTCGGTCCCCGTGAGAGATCGAGCGGGCACTGTTCCAGAGTGTTGGCGGGAGTCACGGTGGCGAGGGGATCACGGCGGAGCCAGCCGGGCGTATCGCGATGGGCTGCGTCGGCCTGCAGGCTTTCGCGCAGCAGACGTTCGCGGAGGGACTCGTCCCGCGGCTCGGGGACCGCCGGGAGTTGTGCCGCCAGCGGGGCGTCAGGCGTTGTCTCGCCGGTGTCGTTGGTGAGCTTCCAGATCTCGAGGATCTCGGTTGCTTCCTTCTCGGGGAGACCGTGCAGGACGTCAAACCAGACTTCCCGTTCGGACGGGGTCGCATTGGGCAACAGACGAGCCACCAGTTCCCGGAGCTGGTCGGCTTCCTTCCGGGTTCGCGAGTCGATGGGGACCGCTGCCGTCGTCCGGGGGAGAGCGGCGGGCTCTTCGGAGCCGGAGCTTGCGAGATCGAGCGGGGGACTGTTCGTCGCCGGGGACGAGAGATCGGCCAGCGTCACTGCCTCGGTTTCGAAGTCGGTGAGTCCCGTCGACGGATCATCGAGCGGCGGGTGATCGCGGTGCGGAATGAAATCCCATTCCCCGGGGAGCCGGTCCGGCAGGGCGGATGCCGTGCCGGTCGCCAGAGGTGCTTCGTCTGGGCTGCTCGCACGTCCGGCGAGATAACCCCCACCGAGGCTGGCGAGAGCGGTAACGACCAGCAGGGCAGCATTCCGGGACATCGACCAAGTCCTTTCGGTCGGGCAATCTGAGTGAACCCGCGATCGCGGTCTGGGGAGTGACTGCAATCGCCGCCTGCGTCACAATTGACGCCACTCGAGGGCGTCGGTTTATATGCCTGTATGGAAAGAGGTGTCAACAGGGCCAGTGCTGCCGACCGGCGGTGAACTGGATCATTCAGGACGAGTTGAGGTGTTCCCGCGACATTCAAGTCTTTGTCGAATCTCGCCACCCAGGACCCCGGCACTTTCATGACCAGTCTCACCCGGCGTCGCTTTCTCCAGTCGACCGGAGCCCTTGCAGCCGCGGGCTGCCTGCCGGGGATTGATACCCGGGGAGCGGAACCGGAAGGGATTCCGGCGGGAGAGCGGGCGGAGCAGGACGAGTCGGTGCGGGTCTTGAATCCGCGTGTCCGGGTGCCATTGTCGTTCATCATCGACGACTCGACCTGTCTGGTGAACATGGGGCACTTCTGTATGCCCCAGTTTGCGGCGGCGTGGCCGGATCGCAACGAATACAAGAAGCCGTGGTCCACCTGGCCGCGTGAAATCCCCGATGCGTTTGTCCGCGAGTTTGGCGAGTGGTGCCGCGCGCACGGAGTGAAAGGGAAGTACAGTGTCGTACCGAACCCGGCGTGTGTTGGCTGGCTGGACCGGGAACTGCCCGGGTGGTCCCGCCGCCAGTTGCTGGCCAGTCTGGATCTGGTGCGGGAGCTGATGCTTCCCGATTGGGACATTCATCCGGAGATGATCACGCACACGCGAGTGATTGATTTGAAGACCGGTCGTCCCAAGGAGGAGATCCACGCGGGGACGATGGAGAACAGCTATCCGCAAGAGCAGCGGTCGGCCGACGAGCTCGCTGCGTATCTCGCCTATGCCCTGCGGATTCTCAAGAACTGTGGACTGCCCTGCGAGGGGATCACGACTCCCGGCGGGTTCGGGAACCGTGTGAAGCGTGAGCTTTCGCTGGCGGTTCAGCAGGCCGTCCGGGATGTCTTTCAGCCGGAGATTCCCCACTACTTCAAGTACGTGATCGGCCGCGGCGGGAGCACCGAGCCGCGGCTGGAACATGTGGCCGGGCTGGGGACGGGTGACCTGCGTCTGAGCGTGAACGTCGTTGCCGGGACTGGGGACTGGTTCGGCGGATGGGACGGTGATCGCGGCTCGGAGCCGGACCGGTACATCACGCGTGACGGACAGCAGGGCCGTCTGGTGGAGATGATCCGCCGCCGCGAACCGGCAGTGTTTCTGTGTCACTGGCCGGGTCTGTATTGCCATGGGACCAGGACCGGCCTGAGGGCGTTTCAGCAGGTGGTGACGTCGCTGCACGAGCATTACCGGGATGAAACCGTGTGGATGAAGCTCAGTGCGATCGCCCGGTACTGGGCCGCGAAGGGCCTGACGACGATCACCCGCGCCGGAGACACGATCACGCTCGAGGCTCCGGTGTCGTGTCCGGATCTGACATTGCGAATTGAATCGTCGCCGGCCGGGGCCCCCCTCGTGCAAGCGGGTGCCGAGCAGCAATCGCTACGCGAGGTACAGGATCGTCGGCAGCTCGCCCCCGGGACCTGGCTCGACGGGGGGGACTCGTTGATCGTGTGTCTCGCACTTCGGGCGGGAGTGTCAACGCTCTCGCTCCCGACACGGTGATCCGTCGATCTCCTGTGGTGTTTGTGTGAGCGAAGGCGTCTTCAGAACGTTCCGTTTCAGTCCTCTCCCGAGAAGGAATTCCGCGAATGTCCGCACTTCCCCCGCGACGCAGCAATCAATCGAAGTCCCGACGGGGATCATCGAAGCAGCAGAAGAGGAAGGCATCGGGCATGAATCTTCTCCTCCCGGGAGCTGTGATCGCGGCGGTGCTGGCGGTGGTCGTCGGTGGAGGGGTCTGGATCCTCAACACGATGTCGGGGGACCCTGTTGCCGACGATTCGCAAGCGGCGGGAGCGACGGACACAGGCGGGGCGAATACGGGAACCGCGGCCGGGGGATCCGGCGGAACACCACCGATGCCGGTCAATGCACCACCGGTGGCGGGCGAGACTGCAGCCGGGCGGCGGGATCACGGCATCGTTCTGTCACGTGAAACGACTTTTCTGACCGGCCCGGTGAACCAGCATCAGACGATCGACTCGATTGCTGCTCTCAACGAGGCAGCGAAGCGTGGGATTCCCCCGGAACAGAACGCGGGTGTGGAGTTTGCCCGTCTGTTCGGTTCCGGTGCGTCGACTGATGGCGAGCACGCGGCGTTCGAGGAGCGCCTGGGGGTGACGGGAATTCCGCGGCAGCCGCAGTCGCCGATCTCCGAGAGTGTTTATGCCAAAAGCCCGACGGCGGCCCAGTCATTGCGATTTGAGCTGAATTGGGTGCTGGATGACGGCTGGACGGCCCATCGACGGGAGAAACTCGCCGCCTGGCTCGATGCGGCGGAAGAGGATCTGCAACGACTCGGCACTGCGCTGGAGAAGCCGGGGTTCTATGTTCCGTATGTTCCGTTGACAGAGTCGGGCAAGCCATCGATGGCCGAGGTGTACCTCATCAACTTTGCCGTGGTGCAGGAGTGCCGCCACGTCAGCCGGCTGCTGAGCGCTTCGTCGCGACGGATGCTGTTCGAAGGGAATCCGGAGGGGGCGATCGACCGAATTGCCACGGGGCTGATCCTGTCCCGCCGTTTGCAGCAGTTGCCCATGTCGATTGAGTCCCTGGTGGGAGCCTCGATCGAAGCAGCCCATATGAACGACATTGCGTTCGCTCTGAGATCGAAGGTGCTGGACGCGACGCAACTGGACCGGATCGCGCAGCTCCTGGCTGACCTGCCTGAACCGCTGCCGCTCAAGGAACAACTGGGTCAGTACGAGCGGCTGGCCCTTCTGGATGTTGCCTGCGATGCGGCCGTGCAAGGGCCGGAGGCACTCGCGCTGGCGATGGAGGTCGGGGGAGGACAGGGAGGGCGCGGGATCGCCGCGACACTTGGACAGTTCCAGATCGACTGGAATGCGTGCCTGCGTGAGATCAACCGGCGATTCGACGAGCTGATCGCCGTCGCCGATGCGTCCAGCGTCCGCGATGCCCAGAACAGTGAGAAGCAACTGCGGTCCACGCTGCAGGGCGAGGTGTCGGCGGTGGTTCCCCGACTGAACGGTGAGGATCGTGAGGAGAACGGACGTGCGGCCGGGCTGGTCATCGTCTCGCAACTGGCGTTGCCCGTTGCGCCCCATGTCTCCGTCGTACGTCGTCGTGATGCCATGATGCCAATCGTGGAGTTCGCGATTGCTGCAGAGCGGTTTCGTCAGCAGACGGGGAAGCTCCCGCTCCGCAAAGACGAGCTCAGCGATGCTCCGGACCTGCCGCCTGATCCCATGACCGGTGCACCGCTGCAGTTCAGGAGCACGTCAAAGGGGCTGGCAATCTATTCTGTTTCGGCGAACTTCCTGGACGATGGTGGTCCCGGAGCCGCGAAGAGCGACGACTGGGGCGTCGTCCTGACGAACTGATGACGGGCCGAATCGAGGGCAAGTGATTACTTGCTCGCGGCTGCGTCTGCCTGTGCCTGCTGGACGGCCTCCTCGGGGAAGGGGAGAGCTTCGCCGGAGGCCGGATCGGCGGCCGGGTCGGAGAGTCTCTTGAGGGACTCGGCCTCCTTGCGGAAGTACCCGGCCTGTTCGATGTCACCCTTCTTCTCAAGCTCCTCGGCGAGAAGTTCGCAGGCCTGGCGAACCTGGTCGTCCAGCCGGCGGGCGGCGCGGTAGTCGTCGATGGCCGCGCGGTAGTTGCGCAGTTCGAAGTGAACGTCTCCGCGGACGGAATAGGCCTGTTCGGATTCGGAGCGTGCGAGGACACGGTCGACATGCTGCAGCGCCTCGTCCGCCTTGTTGGATGCGATCAGCAGTTCGGCCTTCAGCAGGTAGGCCTGTGTCGTCGACGGTGCGTTCTCGATGACGTACTCGACATCGCTGAGCGCTTCGGTCAACTGCTGCCGGCCGAGCAGCAGTCTGGCACGTGCCAGACGGGCCTCGATGTTTTCGGGCTGCGATTTCAGCACGCGGTCGAGCTGGTTTTTCTGTTCGAGGAAGACGACGTGGTCGAGGTCTGCACGGGCTTCGTCGTTGCGTCCGAGGGCCGCGAGCGCCTCGCTGCGATGCAGATAGTACTTCGTCACCGCAGGCTGCAGTTCGATGGCCCTGGTGAAATCGGCGATGGCCTTCTCGTGCTGACCGGCTTTGGCGTAGGCCAGGCCGCGATTGTTCCAGCCGTTGACGTAGTCCGCTTTGCGCTCGACTGCCTGCGTGAGAGATTCGATGGCTTCGTCGAAGCGGCCGAGTTGCGTCAGTGCATAGCCCCGATTGTTGTAGGCGTCGATGTAGTCCGGATCGATGCGGAGGGCGGCATCAAACTCCCGTACGGCCTGATCGAATTCCTTGAGCGAGACGCGTACCAGACCACGGTTGTTATAGGGCTGGGCGTATTCCAGATCCTGGGCGATGGCGGCATCGAAGTCCTGCATCGCCGAGTCGTAATTCTTCAGAGACAGGCGTACAAACCCGCGGGTGTTATGGACGTGCGGGGCGTTGGGCTGCAGGGCGAGGGCGCTGGTGAGATCGGCTTCGGCCCGGGCATAGAGTCCTGCGGCAACAAACAGATCAGCCCGCTGGAGGTACGCCGGAACGTAATCCGGACGCAGCCGGATCGCCTGCGTGAGTTGCGACATGGCTTCGCGAAGCTGGCCGGCCTTCGTGAACTCGGCTGCCTTGTTGGTGAGGTCGGCCGCGAGCTTTTCGGTATTGGCTGAAGGTTTCTCGACCTCGGGGAACGGAGCGGGCTGGTCGGGAAGGTCGATTGCGTCGGCCTGTGACGTGGTCGACGGGGCGGTCGCCTCTGCGGATTGTGGTTCTGCGTCTTTCGAGCATCCCCAGAATCCCAGGGAGAAGGCACAAGCCACACCAAAGAGGGTAAAGCCGTGAGATCGACGCATGACTGCCATCCTGGCAAGAACGTTCCCTGAAGATCCCCTCGCACGTTCGAACGCGGCGAGCCGTTGCTCTGCCGTCACGCGCAGGCGTCAGCTTTTACTTCTGATTTGACAGATGGGTCAATGCCGATCGCGTGGCGGGATCGCATTCCACTGTGCACATTCGCTGCCTCGAGATTCGTCTCGACCGGAGTGTTCGGACTGCACTACAGTCCCGCCCCGATTCACAACAGCGGCATCCGTGCAGCAGTGCAACGCACGGGTCGGACTTTGCCCAACGGTGACGATGGCCGGCGTCTCCCTCCAACCTGTTCGCTCTTCAGTGATCGAAGCCGTCGGCCGGATGGTGCTGTCGCTGGTGAGAACTGTTGGCGATCTCGTGCTGTTTTCGCTGCGAACCGTCTCGCTCGTCCCCCGCCGTTTCCCGCGGGGCCGGGTGCTGTGGCCGATCATGTACCAGGTCGGCGTCGAGAGTCTGCCGGTGATCATCGTGACCGGGTCGTTTCTGGGAATGGTGCTGTCGGTGCAGACCTACGACCAGTTCGCGATGATGCGGATGGAGTCCCGGCTGGGGACCGTGATCAACGTCACGCTGGTGAAGGAACTCGGGCCGGTCCTTGCGGCACTGATGCTTGCCGGGCGGGTGGGCAGCGCGATGGCTGCCGAACTCGGCACGATGCGCGTGACCGAACAGATCGATGCCCTGTCGGCTCTGGGAGCCGACCCGGTCGCGCATCTGGTGGTGCCGCGGTTTCTGGCGTGCATGTTGCTGATCCCGATGCTGACGATCTGTGCCGACTCCATCGGCATCCTCACTGGCTGGTGGTTCAGTTGCCATGTGCTGGGGGTCGACAGCTTCTTTTACTGGTATCACTCCGAGCGGTTCGTGATGCCGTACGACATCTTCAGCGGCATTCTCAAGAGTTTCTTTTTCGGAGCGGCGATCTCGATGATTGCCTGCCATCGGGGCTTTCACTCCCGGGCGGGAGCCGAGGGGGTCGGCCGCGCCGCGACCGAAGCGTTTGTGTACTCGTTCGTAGCGATCCTGATGATCGACTTTTTGCTGGGAACCTTTCTGATGGAGCTGTACTGGGTTCTCTGGCCGGCGCCGCTTTCGATTCAGTGACGGGGTTCTCGGGCCAGACGCTGTCTGGAGCCCCAACGATTGACCAACTCTGCAGGCTTCTCCCTTTCTGTGACAACTGTGAGTGCAACGCCCCCCATCATCGAACTGCAGAATGTGTCGAGGTCGTTCGGCTCCCAGCCGGTGCTGCGCGACATCTCACTGACGGTACGGCGCGGCGAGACGCTCGTACTGATCGGGGAAAGTGGGTGCGGCAAGAGCGTGACTCTCAAGCTCATCATGCGGCTGCTGGAACCGTCGAGCGGGACGGTGTTGTGGGACGGGGTACCCGCGAGGAGTTTTTCGGAGGACGAGCTGACGAACCAGCGGCTGCGGTTCGGTTACCTGTTCCAGATGGCGGCATTGTTCGACAGTCTGTCGGTCGAAGAAAACGTGGCATTCGGGCTGCGGGAGAATACGCGGCTGCCCGACGACAAGGTGCTTACGATCGTGGAGGAGCGGCTGCGGGATGTCGGGTTGACACCGTCGCTGGTTCTGCACAAGAAGCCTGCCGAGCTTTCGGGAGGCATGAGAAAGCGGGTCGCTCTTGCGCGGGCCCTGGCACTCGATCCGGAGGTCATCCTGTACGACGAGCCGACGACGGGGCTCGACCCGATCATGACCGACGTTATCAATGAGCTGATCCTGCACACCCAGCGGAGCCGCCCGGTGACGAGCATTGTCGTGACGCACGACATGACGACCGTCCGTAAAGTGGCGGACCGGGTGGTGATGTTTTATCCGCTGGCTGCCCTGTCTGCGGAGGAACCGCAACAGATCTTCGACGGGACGGCTGAGGAGGCCTTCGACTCCCCCGATCCCCGCGTGACACAGTTCGTGCGAGGTGAAGCCGGCGAGCGACTTGCCGAACTGACGGCCGCCTGAGACATCCTTTGAACCGATTTGGCACAGCTCATGGACGAGCAGCGTCTTCAATTCCGCGTCGGACTTCTGGTCATTGCCTCGCTGATTATGGCCGGGGTGCTGGTCGTCCGATTCGGTGAGATCGAACAGTACTTTGACGAGA